>NZ_JBFTLD010000042.1:0-34662 GCF_056396265.1 Allobosea sp. 05T422_2
GGACCAGCGAGCTTCACCGGCGAGGATGTCGCCGAGTTCCATGTCCATGGTTCGCGTGCGGTGATGGCGGCCCTGCTCTCGGCATTGACCGGGCTACCAGGGCTTCGATTGGMGGAGGCCGGCGAATTCACCCGGCGGGCCTTTGAGGCGGGAAAGCTGGATCTTGCAGCGGTCGAGGGCCTGGCTGACCTGATCGATTCGGAGACGGAATGGCAGCGTCGACAGGCGCTCCGGCAGATGGAGGGAGCGCTTGGTCATGCGGCCGGGCTGTGGCGAGATCAGTTGATCGGCGCCATGTCGCTGTTGGAGGCCGAGATCGATTTCTCGGATGAAGGCGATGTTTCCGGAGCGCTTGTGGAGAACGCCATTGTGTCCGTCACGGACGTGCTGACGAGCCTGCGCGATGCCCTTGGATCGTTTCGGATGGGCGAGCGCGTTCGTGAGGGATTTGTCGTCGTGCTGGCGGGACCGCCCAATGCGGGAAAGTCGAGTCTGCTGAACGCCCTCGCCCGCCGCGACGTGGCGATCGTCTCGCCGCAACCTGGTACGACCCGCGACATGATTGAGGTCCGGCTTGATCTCGCCGGTTTCCCGGTGACGTTGATCGATACGGCGGGTTTGCGCGAGAGTGTCGATCCGATCGAGGCAGAGGGTGTCCGCCGGGCGACGGCTCTGGCCGAGAAGGCGGATCTGGTGCTGAGACTTCGTGCAGTCGATTCGTCTCCGAACCGAGCGTCCGTTGAACCGCAGGATCTGATGGTTGCCACCAAGTGCGACTTGCCCGGGCAAGTTGGCGCCGGTGAACTGGCGGTCTCCGTGCAAAGCGGTGTCGGACTCGATACGCTGTTGAGGAGCGTTTCGGAGCGGCTCGGTGCGCTGACCAATCCAGAGCCCGCATTGCTGACCCGCGAGCGACAGCGCGTAGCGGTTACGGACGCGGTGGCGGCTCTGCAGCGGGCAGCGGGTTCCGGGCACGGACAGGTCGAGCTGCTGGCTGAAGACATCAGGATCGCCGTGCGCGCGCTCGAACGGCTCGTGGGGCGGATCGACGTCGAGGATGTGCTGGACCGGCTGTTTGCAGGCTTCTGCATCGGAAAGTAGAGAACCCGCTGCGCGGCGTTTCACGTGAAACCTTCAGCTGAGAGATCACAAGAATCTTGACCCTCGGCACGGGGTTGGCTAGCGACATGCGCATGTCCCATTCCATTGCCACAGATCGCTATGACGTCATCGTCGTAGGTGGCGGCCATGCCGGCGCCGAGGCGGCGGCCGCTGCTGCGCGTCTTGGCGCGCGCACGGCGCTGTTGACCCATCAGCGCGAGACGATTGGTGTGATGTCCTGCAATCCTGCGATCGGCGGATTGGGCAAGGGCCATCTGGTGCGTGAGATCGATGCGCTCGACGGTATCATGGCCCGCGCAGCTGACCGTGCTGGCATCCAGTTCCGGATGCTGAACCGCCGCAAGGGCCCGGCCGTTCGCGGCCCGCGCGCGCAGGCAGACCGGAAACTCTATCGGAGTGCGGTTCAGGATTTGCTCGCCGAGCTTGAGCATCTCGAGATCGTGGTCGGTGAGGCCTTTGACCTCGATATAGTGAATGGCGCGGTTCAAGGCGTCATTCTGTCCGACGGGCGTCGATTCGCTTGCGGAACGGTTGTCCTGACGACTGGTACCTTTCTGCGTGGATTGATCCATATCGGCGAGAAGACAATTCCGGCAGGACGCGTTGGGGAAGCCCCGTCGCTTGGTCTATCGGCCACGCTGGAGCGTCACGCGCTTCCGCTTGGTCGCCTCAAGACGGGTACGCCACCACGGCTGGATGGGCGCACGATCGCCTGGTCCACGCTGGAGATGCAAGCCGGCGACGAGCCGCCGGAGCCGTTCTCCGCGCTGACCGATGCGATCACGACGCCTCAGATTTCCTGCGGCATTACCCGCACCACGCTGGCTTCGCACGAACTGATCCGCGCCAACCTCCATCGGGCGCCGATGTTTTCGGGCCAGATCGAGGGCCGAGGACCACGCTACTGCCCATCGATCGAGGATAAGGTCGGCCGGTTCGGGGATCGCGACGGCCACCAGATCTTTCTGGAGCCGGAGGGGCTCGATGATCCCACCGTCTATCCCAACGGTATCTCGACCTCCTTGCCGGAAGATGTGCAGCTCGGCTTGCTGAAGACGATTCCTGGGCTTGAAGATGCAGCCATGCTGCGTCCTGGCTATGCGATCGAGTATGATTTCGTCGATCCGCGCGCCTTGAAGAACTCGCTCGAAACGCGCGCGATCGCCGGTCTGTTTCTCGCGGGCCAGATCAACGGAACGACCGGTTATGAGGAGGCGGCTGCCCAGGGGCTCTTTGCGGGCCTCAATGCGGCGCGGCGTGCCGGTGGTGCAGAGCCGATCGCGATGGATCGGACGACCTCCTATATCGGCGTACTGGTTGATGACCTCGTGACGCGTGGGGTGACAGAGCCATATCGGATGTTCACGTCGCGTGCAGAGTTCCGGCTGTCATTGCGTGTCGATAACGCCGACGAGCGGCTGACCCCGTTGGGTATCGAGCTCGGCTTGGTCGGAGGCGAGCGTGAACGCCGGTTTCAGGCCAAGGCCGCGCAAATCGACGGTTTGCGGGTGCAATTGAAGAACCTCCGGCTGACACCGCAACAGGCCGACCAGGTCGGCCTGCAATTGAACCGCGATGGCGTGCGTCGGAGCGCTTATCAACTCCTCTCTTATCCAGACATCAGCTTCGAGCAGCTGGCAGCGATTTGGCCGGAGCTCAACGCCCACCCGGCCTCCGTTGCGTCGCGCGTTACTGCGGATGCGACTTATGCTGTCTATCTCGACCGACAGGCTGCCGAGATCGGGGCCTATCAGCGTGACCAAGCTCTGGAGGTCCCGGCCGATCTCGACCTTGATGGTATTTCCGGGCTCTCGAATGAATTGAGAGCGAAGCTGTCGCAGCAGCGCCCGGCCAATCTCGCGCAAGCATCACGGATCGAAGGCATGACTCCTGCTGCACTGACCTTACTGGCGGCCCATGCGCGGCGGGATCGCAAGCGCGCGACGCAAACGGCGGCCTGAGTCGTGGCTGTTGACAATGATGACCGCGCCCGCGCTCTGCGCTTGACTCCTGTTTCACGTGAAACACAGGAGCGGCTCGCGCTGCTGGTCGCAGAGCTGGTCAAGTGGCAAAATGCGAAGAACCTGGTCTCTTCGACGACGCTTTCGGATGTCTGGACGCGGCACGTCGCTGATTCGCTCCAGCTCTTCGCATTGGCGCCTGACGCCAGAACCTGGCTCGATCTCGGCTCAGGCGGTGGATTTCCCGGACTTGTGATCGGGATCTGTCTTGCCGAACAGGGGCAAGGCCGAATCCATCTGGTCGAGAGCAATGCGCGCAAATGCGCCTTTTTGCGCCACGCGGCCCGGGTGACCGGTGCGCCTGTGACGGTTCATGCCTCGCGGATCGAGGATATCGTTGGGGAGTTCACAGAAAAAGTCGACGTCGTGACGGCCCGGGCGCTCGCACCGCTCCCGATTCTGCTAGGATGGTGCAAGGAGTTGTTGAGAACCGGGACACTTGGGCTCTTTCCCAAGGGACAATATCTAGATGCTGAATTGACCGAAGCGTCTAAATATTGGAAGATTCAGGCCTCGACAGTTGTCTCCGTGACAGATCCGGCAGCTCGCATTCTGTTGATTCGCGAGGCCGAGCAGCGGGCTGATACATGACCGATCTGACTCCCATTACCCTTCCCCCCCGCCGGCCACGTGTGCTGGTGCTCGCCAATCAGAAGGGCGGCGTCGGCAAGACGACGACGGCCATCAATCTCGGCACGGCGCTCGCCGCGATCGGTGAGAAGGTGATGATCGTCGATCTCGATCCGCAGGGGAATGCCTCGACCGGGCTCGGCGTTGACCGGAAGAGCCGGCAATCCTCGACCTATGATGTGCTMTGCGGCGATATCGGCCTTGGTCAGGCGCTGCAGGAAACCGCTGTACCTGGTTTGTTCATCGCGCCGTCGACGCTCGATCTGCTTGGTGTCGAGCTCGAGATCGCCAGTGCCAAGGATCGCACCCAGCGCCTCAAGAAGGCGATCGACGAAATTTCCGACGATCAGCGCTGTGCGGACCTGACCTATATTCTGATCGACTGCCCGCCTTCGCTCAGCCTGATCACCATCAATGCGATGACGGCAGCCGACGCCGTGCTTGTGCCGCTGCAATGCGAGTTCTTCGCGCTGGAGGGCCTCAGCCAGCTGCTCAAGACGGTCGAGCAGGTTCGCAATGGGCTCAATCCGCGCCTGATCATTCAGGGCGTGGTCCTGACCATGTTCGACCCGCGCAACAATCTCTCCGGTCAGGTCATGGCCGACGTTCGCGAGTTTTTGGGCGACAAGGTCTATGAGACCGTGATCCCGCGCAATGTCCGGGTTTCGGAAGCCCCGTCCTACGGCAAGCCCGCCCTGCTCTACGATCTCCGCTGTGCCGGCTCGCAGGCCTATTTGCGGCTGGCATCCGAAGTCATCAGGCGGGAGMGTGCGCTGCGCGCCGCTGCCTGAACTCATTTCGTATTTAGTATCAAGAGGTTGAATTATGGCCGAGGAACAGGGACGTTCACGTCTTGGCCGGGGTCTCGCCGCTCTGATTGGAGATGTCGGCGACGAGATCGGAGCGCTCGAGCGTGCCAGAGGCCAGCGTCGGGTTCCAGTCGAGTTCCTGCGGCCGAGCGCGCGGAATCCGCGGCGCAGTTTCGCGGATGACGAGCTCGAGGATCTGACGGCTTCCGTGCGCGAGCGCGGGATCCTGCAGCCGATCATCGTGCGCCCGCTCAAGGGCATGGCCGACGCCTATGAGATCATCGCCGGCGAACGGCGTTGGCGTGCCGCGCAGCGCGCCGGCCTGCATGAGGTTCCCGTCATCCAGGTCGAGGCTGACGACCGCGAGGCGCTGGAAATCGCCATCGTCGAGAACGTCCAGCGCAGCGACCTGAACGCGATCGAAGAGGCCGCCGGGTACGAGCGCCTGATTGCCGAATTCAGCTATACCCAGAACGATCTGGCCCGCGTCATCGGCAAGAGCCGAAGCCATGTCGCGAATACGCTGCGCCTTTCAAAACTGCCGGAGCCTGTCCGGYGGATGGTGGCTGAGGGCGCCGTTTCGGCGGGCCACGCGCGCGCGCTGCTCTCGGTCGCGGATCCTGAGCTGATGGCGCGCAAGATCGTCGATGAGGGCCTCAGCGTCCGCGACATCGAACGGTTGGTGCAGGAAGAGGCGCGGGGTGAGAGCAGGAGCTCCCCTGGCAAGCCGAAACTCGACAAGGATCCGGACACCCGCGCGTTGGAAAAGGCGCTCGAGGAGGTTCTCGGGCTATCAGTGTCGATCCAGCACCGTCCGAGCGGCGGAGGCGACATGAAGATCGGCTACAAGACGCTCGATCAGCTCGATGCCCTGTGTCGGCGCCTGAAAGCCTGATCAGGCCCCTTGCGCTTACTCGCTAGGAACCGCGCCCGCCGCTCTGTGCCAGCCGGGCGAGGGTCCAAAGGGTGCGTGCAGCGGTTGGACGGGCGAGTTCGCCATCGCGCCTGACCGCAAGAGTTGCGGTTCCCAGAATGCCGACCGCTTCGGTGAGCTTCTGCACGGACCATACGTTCAACGCCGCTTCAGCGGCCGCCATGCGGGGAAAGGGCAGCCGCATGCTGGAGACCGCGTCCCGGGCGCTGCGGCCGCCATCGACGCTCTGACGGGCTTTCAGCAGCGTCAGGGCGTGGCGTAGCAAGCCGCCAAGCATCACCCCGGAATCGAGGCCTTCGCTCGACAGCTTCGCGAGCGCCAGATCGAGCACGGCCAGACGGCCGGCGAAGACCGCATCGACGAGCGCAGCCTGCTCGCGTTGTGCCGTATCGCCGACGACCGCCTCGATATGCGCTTCGGTGACGGCTGGATCTGCGCCAACATAGAGCAGAAGCTTTTCGATCTCGCGGCGCGATGTCTGGCGATCGCCGCCCAATAGCCCGGACAGCTGTTCGCGCGTGGTGCGGTCGATCGATTTGCCGGCAGCCCGGACCATTTCATCGATGATACTACCAAGATCGCGCGCCGCATCGCCGTAGCAGGGCACGGCGAGGGCCGTTCGTGCCTTCTCACAGGCCTGGCGCAGGGGATTGGTGCGTTGGAGATCACCCGCTTCGACGATGACGATCGCGTCCTGCGATGGCGTTGACAGCAGCGGCTCGACCGCCGCGAGCAGCAGCTTCGATGTCGGTGACACGCGAATGGCACGCCGGCCGCCGAACAGGCCGATCGTATTGGCTTCGTCTACCAGCTTGAGGGGATCGGCAGCGACATCATCGCCATCCATGCGAATGAGCTGGAAGGCATCGTTGATATCGTCGACGCTGGCGCGTGCGAGCGCTGTCGCCCGCTCGGAGACAAGGCCGGAATCGGGTCCATAGATCAGGATGAGGCGCCAGGCCGGGTCCAGCTTGGTCAGGGCCCGGTCGGCCTCATGCGCCTTGATGGCGACCATTGCCTGTCGTCCGGCTCAGCCGCCGACGAGATCGGCGGCGATCTGCCCTTGGATCAGGGTTGCCAGCGACTTGCCGGCTCGAATCTGGGCATCTCGTGCTGCGCGGACCGTGGAAAAACGCTGCTGGGAGCGTTCATAGGGCGCGCGCGTTATGGTCGTGCCGGAGGATACGACCTCTCCTGTACCTTCCCGGACGAGCGACCAGGTGGCTGTCGCGACGAGAACGGCGGAGTCGGCGCGGCCACTGACGTAGTCGACGGTGACGACTTCGATCGATTCCCGGATCGAGGCCTGGAGCTTCAGGCGCTTCGGACCAGTGGCCTCTCCGGCTCCGCCGCCGTCGAGTTCGAAGACGAGTTCGTTCCGCAGGTAATGCCCGACCAGGCCCTTGATCTCGGGGACCTCGATATTCCTGAGCGCCGCCTTGACGCTGCCGCCGACGGTGCTGGTGGTATTCTCGGCATAGAGCGGGCGCAGGCACCCACCAGCAAGCGCGGCGGCGCCGAGTGCGGCGGCCAGCATGAGGCGGCGGGTAGGCACACCGCGACCAGGTCGGCAGCGGTGCGAATCAGACGACGACATTCACAATTCTCCCCGGCACCACGATGATCTTCCGGATCGGGCGATCGTCCAGGGCTTTGATGACGGCCTKGGATGACCGAACGATGGCTTCGACGGAGACCGTATCCGCATCGGCCGGCACGGTCACCTCTGCGCGCTTCTTGCCGTTGATCTGGACCGGCAGCGTGACGCTGTCGTCACGGAGCAGTTCGGCGTCAGCCACCGGCCAGGAGGCTTCGCCAACGAGGCCGGGTTGGCCGAGCGCGTGCCAGCACTCCTCGGCAAGATGCGGCATCATCGGCGCGACAAGCTGCGTGACGATGGCGGCCGCCTCGTGCAGCGCAAACGCCATATCGCTGGCAAGCGCGGGATCCTCGGCAGCTCCGTCGAGCGCCTTCGCGATGGCGTTTGTCAGCGTGTAGATATGAGCGACGCACCGGTTGAAGCCGAGGCGCTCGATATCGGCGCCGACGGCGTGCAGGGCACGATGGCTGGCCTTGCGCAAGGTGAGGGCCGCCTCACCGAATTCCGCGGCAGCACCCGCTGAATTGCCGGTCCGCTCGGCGATCTCGCCGATCAGCCGCCATAGGCGCTGCACGAAGCGGGCTGCGCCCTGAACGCCTTCGTCCGTCCAGATCACATCGCGATCCGGTGGCGAGTCCGAAAGCATGAACCAGCGGGCGGTGTCGGCGCCGTAGGAGGCGATGATGTCGTCGGGGTCGACCACATTCTTCTTCGACTTCGACATCTTCTCGATGGAGCCGATCTCGATTGGCGCCCCGGTCTCGACATGGAAGCCACGACGCTCGCTGCCATTGGCCTCGATACGGACATCGCCGGGCTCGACCCAGGTTCCATCCTCGGCTCGGTAGGTCTCATGGACCACCATGCCCTGGGTGAAGAGGCCAGCAAAAGGCTCGTCCAACCCGGCATGGCCGGTTGCCTTCATCGCGCGGGTGAAGAAGCGCGAATAGAGCAGGTGCAGGATCGCATGCTCGACGCCGCCGATATACTGGTCAACGGGAAGGAAGCGGTCGACGACCTTGCGATCGGTCGGGCTCTCGGTGCGCCAGGGATCGGTGAAACGGGCAAAATACCACGAGGAATCGACGAAGGTATCCATCGTGTCGGTTTCACGACGGGCCGGCTTGCCGCAATTGGGGCAGGCGACATGCTTCCAGCTCGGATGATGGTCGAGCGGGTTGCCGGGCTTCTCGAAGGAGACGTCATCCGGCAGCTTGACCGGCAGGTCGGCATCCGGGACCGGCACGGTACCGCAATCGGCACAGTGGATGATCGGGATCGGGCAGCCCCAGTAGCGCTGGCGCGAGATGCCCCAATCGCGCAGACGGAAATTCACCTTGCGCGTGCCAACGGGCTGATTGCCGCGTGTCTCGCTCTCCAGCCGGCGGGCCACCTCTTCTTTCGCTTCCGGAATGGTCATGCCATCCAGGAAACGCGAATTGATCATGCGGCCATCCTCGACATAGGCCGTGTCCGTGATGACGAAGCTTTCGGGGTCGACACCCTCGGGGCAGACGACCGGGGTGTTGCCGAGCCCGTATTTGTTGACGAAGTCGAGGTCGCGCTGGTCATGGGCCGGGCAGCCGAAAATGGCACCGGTGCCGTATTCCATGAGGATGAAGTTCGCGACATAGACCGGCAAAGTCCATGATGGATCAAAGGGATGGACCGCGCGCAGGCCGGTATCGAAGCCGAGCTTCTCGGCCTTGTCGATCGCTTCCTGCGCCGTGCCGGTGCGCTTGCACTCCTCGATGAAGGCCTGCAGTTCCGGGTTCCTGGCTGCGGCGGCCTTGGCGAGCGGGTGATCGGGCGCGATCGCCATGAACTTCGCGCCGAACAGCGTGTCCGGGCGTGTCGTATAGATCTCCAAGTCGGATTGGCCGAAGGCATTCGATTCGAGTGCGAAACGAATCAGCAGCCCTTCCGAGCGGCCGATCCAGTTCTTCTGCATCAGCCGCACCTTCTCCGGCCAGCGCGTCAGCCCTTCCAGGGCGTCATGCAGCTCCTGACCGTAATCGGTGATCTTGAAGAACCACTGGGTCAGCTCGCGAATCTCGACGAGAGCGCCGGAGCGCCAGCCACGGCCGTCGATGACCTGCTCATTGGCGAGCACGGTCTCGTCGACTGGATCCCAGTTGACCTTGGCGGTCTTGCGATCGACCAGCCCGGACTTGAGGAAGTCCAGGAACATCTTCTGCTGGTGGCGATAATAGCTCGGGTCGCAGGTAGCGAGTTCGCGGCTCCAATCCAGCGACAGCCCCATCGACTGGAGCTGCGTGCGCATCGTCGCGATGTTGGCGTAGGTCCATTCGCGCGGATGGATCTTGTTGGCCTTGGCAGCGTTCTCGGCCGGCAGGCCGAACGCATCCCAGCCCATCGGGTGGAGAACGGAAAAGCCCTTGGCCCGCTTGTAGCGCGCAACGACGTCGCCCATCGCATAGTTGCGAACATGGCCCATATGGATGCGCCCCGACGGATAGGGGAACATCTCGAGCACGTAGTAGCTCGGGCGCGTATCGTCATTGCGTGTCTCGAAGAGCTTGCGCTCATTCCAGACCTGACGCCATTTCGGCTCGGATTCCTTGGGATTGTAACGTTCGACGGCCATGATGCGCGGGCAATTCTTGGATAAGCGGAGCCTGCCGGCCGCTCCCTAGGAAATCGCTGGGCGCTTTCAGAGGAAACAGAAGGCCGTTTCCGCAGTTAGAGCGGGATTCGGGCGGAAAACCGGTTCCGGCTTTTCCACATCATGTTCTAGGACACCATTGCACGCACGCGGTCAACGTCGCGCGCGAGATGGAAGGGTTTCACGATGAACGATACGGTTACGCGGCTGGCCGCCACGCAAGCGGCGATTGCACGCGCCGCGCGTGATTTCGAGCGCCGCCCAGCAGATGTGACGCTGATCGCCGTTTCGAAGACCATGCCGGAGGAGGCGATCCTTCCTGCCCTGGAAGCAGGACAGCGCGTCTTCGGCGAGAACTACGTCCAGGAGGCCAAGGCGAAATGGCCGGGCCTGCGCGAGCGCTTTCCCGATGTCGAACTGCACATGATCGGCCCGCTGCAGTCGAACAAGGCACGGGACGCGGTCGCCCTGTTCGATGCGATCCATACGCTCGACCGGGAGGGCCTGGCGAAGGAACTTGCCCGCGAGATCGCGAGGGCCGGCCGGGCACCGAAACTCTTCGTGCAGGTGAATACCGGCGAGGAACCGCAGAAGGGAGGCATCAATCCGGGCGAGGCCGACGCGTTCATCGCGCTCTGCCGCACGCATCACGGTTTAGTGATCGAGGGGTTGATGTGCATTCCGCCAGCCGAGGAGCCGCCCTCGCCGCATTTCGCGCTGCTGGCCAAGATCGCTCTGCGCAACGGGATTGGCGGACTCTCGATGGGAATGAGCGCCGACTACGAGGCCGCGATCCAGCTCGGTGCTACCCATGTTCGTGTCGGTAGCGCGATCTTTGGGGCCAGGGCGTAGGGAGCTCCCTGTTTGCACGCCGGCAGCGGGTCGACCCGGCGGTAGTGCCGAGTCGACCCCAAGGCCTACTGATCGCGCTGAATGCGGATCCTACCGGATTTCCATGACGCAGCGCCGGGCGAGGCGCGGCAGCAGCTTCTCAAAAACATGCCGCTCGACAGCGACGCAACCCGCCGTCGGAGTGAAGCCAGGCCGGGCCAGGTGCCAGAAAATCGCACTTCCGCGGCCGCGAATCACCGGGGCGTCGTTCCAGCCCATTTCGACGATGACGTCGTAGAGATGGTCCTCGCGTGTAAGACGCTCCTCGGCTTCGCCGGGCGGGCGGTCGATCAGTCGATTGTAGCGCCGGTCGCTCCTATCGTCGCACCAGGCATCGCGAGGTGCGATCCTGCGCAACGGCAAGCTGGTCTGGGGGCGGGGCAAGCGGTCGGCGCGATAGAAGATGCGCCGCAGCGGCAATGTGGCGCGGGGAGTGCCGCCATCGCCTTCCCGCTTGGCGACAATGATGCCGGAGCGGCCAAGTGCACAGGGAAAACAGGCGCCGCCGGCGATCAGAAATCCCTTGCGGCGATCATGCACGGAGCGGACGACCCGCAACCGGGTAAGGCCTCGCCGCACCTCACCTGGACCGGCACCGTCGGCCTGATCACATTTTCTCACGGATATTCCACCCCACCTGACTTGCAGTCGCGATTCAGCGGGCTCATGGTGCCGGAATCGCAAACCGTTCAAATGATTGCCATGCCCGCCGTCCATCATATTCTTCTGGTCGACGACGACCAGACGTTGCGTGACGCGCTCGCGGAGCAGCTCGCGCTTTATGACGAGTTCCGGATCTCGACGGCTGCGACGGCATCCGCCGGCGTGAAGGCCGTTCAGGCGGAACGGGTCGATCTCGCCGTCATGGATGTCGGGCTTCCCGACATGGATGGTCGCGAGGCGGTGAAGGTGATGCGCCGCAACGGCTTCAAGAGCCCGGTGATCATGCTGACCGGGCAGGGCTCGGACGCCGATACCGTGCTCGGACTGGAAGCCGGCGCCAATGATTATGTGGTGAAGCCGTTCAAGTTCGCGGTGCTGCTGGCGCGTATCCGCGCCCATTTGCGGCAGTACGAAGCGAGCGAGGATGCCGTCTTCCAGGTCGGCCCCTATACCTTTCACCCAGGATCGAAGCTGCTTGTCAGCGAGAAGGGGTCGAAGACCAAGCTCACGGAGAAAGAGACCGCGATCCTGCGCTTTCTCTATCGTGCCGGCCGCAAGCCGATTGCCCGCGAGATCCTGCTTCAGGAGGTCTGGGGCTATAATTCACAGGTCACCACCCACACGCTGGAGACCCATATCTATCGTCTGCGCCAGAAGATCGAGCCCGATCCGGCCAATGCGCGACTATTGGTGACGGATGCGGGCGGCTATCGCCTGAATCCTTGAGATTTCATGGCGCTTAACGACGACATCGCATTCCTGGCCAAACAGCCGCTGCTRGGTCTCATGGACCATGACGCCTTGCGRCTCGTGGCCTTTGCCGCCGAGAACCGCATCCTGCGCGCCGGTGATGTGCTCTTCCGCCGCAACGACGGTTCGGATGGGGCCTATCTCGTCGTCTCGGGTGCGATTGCGCTCATGAGCCGGGATGACGGCCAACCCGCCGACGAGGTGGTGGGTCCAGGCGGGTTGATCGGGGAGCTGGCGCTGTTCGCCTCGATCAAACGGCCGGTGACGGCCGTTGCGCGCGAGCCCACGCAACTGATGAAGCTCTCGCGCAGCGTGATGCGCCGGGTGCTCGGCGAATCCCCGCAATCGGCTCAGGCGATCGCGGCTGCGATCGGAGAGAGGCTGCAAGGCTTCATGGGCGAATTGTCGCAGGTTCGCGATGCGCTGATAGCGATCGATCGAAGCTAGAGCGCTCGATCAGAGCTCCAATGTCACCGTGACGGGAACGTGGTCCGAGGGCCGCTCCCAACCGCGTGCTTCACGCAGGAAGGTGACGTCGCGCAGGGTCGGCTTCAATCCGTCAGAGAGCCAGATATGGTCGAGCCGGCGACCCTTGTTCGAGGCAGCCCAGTCGGCGGCACGGTAGCTCCACCAGCTATAGAGCTTCTCGGGTTCGGGCCGCAGCGTGCGCGCGGCATCGCTCCAGCCAAGCTCGGTGCGCAGCGTCTCGAGCGTCGTGGTTTCGATGGGTGTATGGCTGACCACGTCGAGAAGCTGCTTATGGCTCCAGACATCGTGCTCATAGGGCGCGATATTGAGGTCGCCGAGCAGGATGCTTGGCCGGTCGGTTGGTCGTTTGGCGATTCCCCAGGCGCCGAGTTCGTCGAGAAAGGCGAGCTTGTGGGCGAACTTGTCGTTCAGGTTCGGATCCGGGATGTCGCCTCCGGCCGGAATGTAGAAATTATGGATGGCGACGCCCGCGGCAGCGCCAGCTCCCTTGTCGAGTACGACCGTCATATGGCGGGCATCATTGCGTCCGCACATCGCCATGGCGTCCTTCTCGCTGAAGGGCAGGCGTGAGACGATCGCGACGCCATTATAGCCCTTCTGGCCGATGAAGGCCTGATGGACATAGCCGATCTTCTCGAAGGCCTTGGCGGGAAACTGCTCGTCAGGAGTCTTGGTCTCCTGCAGGCACAGTACGTCCGGCGCGGTGGTGGTCAGGAATTCCGTCACCATGCCGATGCGCAGGCGCACCGAATTGATGTTCCAGCTCGTAACGGTCAGATTCACGCAGTGTTTCCGGATCGAAAGGGAGCCGGAAACTGGGTCTTGGCAGCGGAAAAAGCAAGCTGTTCCGAAGCCTGACGGCGTTGCGGCCGCCGCCTCGTCTCGCAAGCAAGCCCGGCGCTCGATATCGCTTGGAGGGCCGCCCCTTCAGCGCGTGCTCAGAGCATGCGCTCGTAGTTGATCACGAAATTCTTCGGATCGGGACGCCGCTGCGTATCGAGGTTGTAGAGCGAGACCGATGTCTCGTAGCCCTGGGGATCGATGACCACCCACTGCCTGAGCTCGTTGGCCGCCATGTCATAGTTCAGGGTGATCTTCGACGTACCGCCAAGGGTCGAACGATCCTCGACGCTGACCGACAGGATGTCGCCCTTGGTGCTGACCTTGGTGATGGTCGAATCTCGGGCAAGGTCCATGCGCTCCTTGACCAGGAACTTCAGTGGCGTCTGGCCGATCGAGTAGAGATCTTGGGTCGCGAGCTTCTTGTCGCGGATCGCCACCGAGGTGCCGTCGGCGATGACTTCCATGGTCACGGGCGGCCGATACTCGAAGCGCATCTTGCCTGGGCGCTGGATATAGAGCTTGCCTTCGAAGCGKCGGCCGTCAGAGGTGAACTGGATGAAGTCTCCCTGCAACGTCGCAAAGCCATTGAAATAGGCATTGAGACGCTCGACAGCTTCCTGCTGTGTGAGCGGGGCTGAATGCTTGCTGGTGGTMGACTTGACCGGGACGGCAGCCGGACGGGGCTGTTCGGCGGCGACCGTGGTGATGACCGGAGCGGAGGTTGCCTCCGCGGTCCGCGGCAGGCCAAGCCCCGGCGGTCGCATGGGCGGCAGCGGGATCGCGCGGGGAGCTGCCGGCTTTGCGGCCGGCGCTGCGGGTTTGGCCTGAAGATCAAGCGGCTGGGCCGCGAGCGGGCCAGACGCAATGGCGAGCCCAAGCGCGACAAAGGCGCCGAGCGAAGCCTGCATTGGCGAAACGCGTGTCATGAGCAAAGCTGCTCCGATGCTGGGGCCATATCGGCCTGGATGTTCGCGTCATTGCCTGATGCGGGCAATGACTGGAGGCGGGCGAAATGGCCCGCCGCCTCAGGTAAACGCATCAACCACCGTATGAGTTGCACTTCAGCGTGGCAATTTGAGGACCTGCCGTCTCTCTGCCGTCCGCTCAATCCTCGTCTTCCCTGGCGCGGCTGGCCTCGACGAGGATCTCTCGCTTGCCGGCGTGGTTGGCGGGGCCKACGATGCCCTCGTTCTCCATGCGCTCCATGATCGAGGCGGCGCGGTTGTAGCCGATCTGCAGGCGGCGCTGGATATASGAGGTCGAGGCCTTCTTGTCGCGCAGCACGACCGCGACCGCCTGGTCGTAGGGATCCTCGCTCTCGGCCTGGCCCATGCCGCTCTTGTCGAAGACGGCGCCGCCATCCTCGTCATCGCTGCCGGCCTCCTCCTCGGCGGTGACCGCGTCGAGATAGTCCGGCCGGCCTTGCGTCTTCAGATGCGCCACGACCTTCTCGACCTCGGCATCCGAGACGAACGGCCCGTGCACGCGGGTGATGCGGCCGCCRCCGGCCATGTAGAGCATGTCGCCCTGGCCGAGCAGCTGCTCGGCGCCCATCTCGCCGAGAATGGTGCGGCTGTCGATCTTCGAGGTGACCTGGAACGAGATGCGGGTCGGGAAATTGGCYTTGATCGTGCCGGTGATGACGTCGACCGAGGGCCGCTGGGTCGCCAGCACGACATGGATGCCGGCGGCGCGCGCCATCTGCGCCAGGCGCTGGATCGTGCCCTCGATYTCCTTGCCGGCGACCATCATCAGGTCGGCCATCTCGTCGACGATGACGACGATATAGGGCAGGGGCCCCAGATCCATCACCTCTTCTTCGTAGATCGCCTCGCCGGAATGCTTGTCGAAGCCGGTCTGCACGGTGCGYGTGATGATCTCGCCGGCAGCCAGCGCCTCGCCGACCCGGACATTGAAGCCGTCGATGTTGCGCACRCCGAGCYTCGACATCTTCTTGTAGCGCTCCTCCATCTCGCGCACCGCCCATTTCAGCGCGACCACCGCCTTCTTCGGGTCGGTGACGACGGGGGTGAGCAGATGCGGGATGCCGTCATAGACGGAGAGCTCGAGCATCTTGGGRTCGACCATGATCAGCCGGCACTGYKCGGGSKTSAGCCGGTAGAGGATCGACAGGATCATGGTGTTGATCGCGACCGACTTGCCCGAGCCGGTGGTGCCGGCGACGAGCAGATGCGGCATGCGGGCAAGATCGGCGATCACCGGCTCGCCGCCGATGGTCTTGCCGAGGCARAGCGCCAGCTTGTGCTTGGTCGATTCGAAATCCTGGCTGGCGAGCAGCTCGCGCAGGAAGACGGTCTCGCGCTTGGCATTGGGCAGTTCGATGCCGATCGCGTTCTTGCCCTGGACGACGGCGACACGTGCCGAGATCGCGCTCATCGAGCGCGCGATGTCGTCGGCCAGCGAGATCACCCGCGACGACTTGGTCCCCGGCGCCGGCTCGAGCTCGTAGAGCGTCACGACAGGGCCCGGGCGAACCTGGCTGATCTCGCCGCGCACGCCAAAGTCCTCGAGCACCCCCTCGAGCAGGGTCGCATTCTGCTCCAGCGCATCCGTCGAGATGGCTGTCGAGGGGACCTTCTTCGGTTCGGCAAGATAGGTCAGCGGMGGCAGCTCGAAATGATCGCGATCGAGCAGGGACGGCTGGGCCTCGCGCGACAGACGCTTGCCAGGCTTGGGAGCAGCGGGCCGGGCGGTGACGCGCGGAGCATTGAGATCGCGCAGGTCCTGCGGTTCATGATCATCGTCGATATCGCCATCGGGAAAGTCGACGACGCGACTGGCCGGACGCGGGCTGGGCAACGGCTCGGGGGCGAAGACTGGAGGGGCAGCGCGGGCCGCAGCTTCGTTGAACTGCGGTTCGCGGCGTACGCGGCTGACGGGCTGGTTGCCAGCGGAGCCAGTGGCGCTGACGGCCGGTTCCGGCGGGTGCGGCAGGCGACGCAGGATCGCGCCCTTGAGCGCCATTGCGCCATGGGCAAGCCAGCCGACAAGGATGACGGCGAAACCGGGCTCGTCGTCGCGACGCTCCTCGGTCTCGGCCCAGGACTCGTCTTCGTCGTCGCTGTCATTGACCGGATCTTCGTCGGTGACGAAGCCGAAGCCCGCGGCGGCGGTCACGGCGAGAATTGCTATACCGGCATAGAGAAAAGCGACAAGGCCGCCGAGGGCGCTGCCTGCGATGCCGACGAGATTGCGCGTCCCAAACAGCAGGCCGTCGCCGATCACGCCGCCCATCCCGGTGGGCAAGGGCCAGCGCGGCGTCGCCGGAAGGGCGCTCGCGACGGCCGCCGTCGCGACGATACCGACAACCCAGAGACCGAGCTTGAGCGCGCCGCGATCGAACAGGTGGAAGCGTATCAGGCGCAGCGCCCAGATCAGCGGCGGGAAGAGCATGGCGATGACGCCGAGCCCGATCATCTGCATGGTCAGATCGGCGATCATCGCACCCGGGCGCCCGAGCAGGTTGTTGACGGCGCCGCCGGTGGCGTTGTTGAGGCTGGGGTCTTCAGCGGCCCAGGTCGCAAGCGCGAGTGCGATGGCCGCTGTCAGCGCCAGCAGCCCGAGCCCGACCATCTCCGACGTCCGTCGCGACAGGAATTCCCGCGCGGGATCGGGCAGGCGATCGATCAGGGATGAGGAGCGTCGGATTGTTCGCATGCCGGCCGGGCCGCCTTCCACAGGACTACAGGCCGCATCATACCGGCCTCCAGCGATCAGGGTATGAAGGTCAGGTTAAGACCCGCTTAACCTTGAAGGGGAGCGCCTCGCCGGCGGATCGATCGGCCTGCTTCTGCGGGCGCAGTTACCATGAGAAAGGCCCCGGCGGGAGACCGCCGAGGCCTGTTTCACGTGAAGCGGCCGGAGGCGCTTACATGCTGTAGGCGCGCTCGCCGTGCTCGGCGATGTCGAGGCCTTCGCGCTCCTGATCCGTGGTGACGCGCAGACCGACGACGACGTCGACGATCTTGTAGAGGATCAGTGAGCCGACGCCGCTGAAGACGAGCGTGAAGAGAACGGCCTTGGCCTGAGCCACGAATGCCGGCCCGAATTCATAGGCCGCGGTGACGAGCTCGCCCGGCTTGGAGACATAGTCCGGGATGCCGCCGCCGCCGAGCGCCTGATTGACCAGGATGCCGGTGGCCAGGGCGCCGATGATGCCGCCGACGCAGTGGATGCCGAACACGTCGAGCGAATCGTCGTAGCCGAGCGCATTCTTGACGGTGGAGCAGAAGACGAAGCAGACGGCGCCAGCGACGAGGCCGAGCACGATCGAGCCCATCGGGCCTGCGAAGCCAGCGGCCGGCGTGACGGCGACGAGACCGGCAACCGCGCCCGAGACCATGCCGAGCAGCGAGGGTTTGCCCTTGGCCGCCCATTCGACGAAGAGCCAGCCGAGCGCGGCTGCCGCCGTGGCGACGAAGGTGTTCATCATGGCAAGCGCGGCGGTGCCGTTGGCCTCGAGATTCGAGCCGGCATTGAAGCCGAACCAGCCGACCCAGAGCAGGGCTGCGCCGATCAGCGTCATGGTCAGCGAGTGCGGGGCCATCAGTTCCTTACCGTAGCCGACGCGCTTGCCGAGCAGCATGCAGCCGACGAGGCCGGCGATGCCCGCGTTGATGTGGACGACGGTGCCGCCGGCGAAGTCGAGCGCACCCCATTTGAAGAGCATGCCGGCATCGGCGTTGACCGCGTCGAGCGCCGCGGTTGCGGCCGCCTTGGCATCGGGGCCCGCCTCAGCGACAGCCTTGGCCGCATTGCCGACGGCATCGGGACCGCCCCAGTACCAGACCATATGGGCCATCGGGAAATAGATGAAGGTCACCCAGAGGGCGGTGAACAGCATCAGCGCCGAGAACTTGATGCGCTCGGCGAAGGCGCCAACGATCAGGGCCGGCGTGATGCAGGCGAAGGTCATCTGAAAGCAGATGTAGACGTATTCGGGGATGACGACGCCGTTCGAGAAGGTCGCCGCGACCGAGTTGCCGTCGACGCCGCGCAGGAAGGCTTTCGAGAAGCCGCCGACGAAATCGTTCAGGCCGCCGCCGTGGGTGAAGGCGAGGGAGTAGCCGTAGATCACCCAGAGCAGGCTGACCATGCAGACGATGGCGAAGACCTGGGTCAGCACCGAGAGCATGTTCTTGCTGCGCACCAGGCCGCCATAGAACAGGGCGAGGCCGGGAATCGTCATCAGCAGCACGAGCACGGTCGAGCTCATCATGAAGGCGGTATCGCCCTTGTTCGGTACCGGCGCGGCGGGAGCCGCCGCTGTCTGGGCCAGCGCGACCGCCGTGGTCGCGGCGAGCACCGCTCCGACCAGCCCGGCCCGCAATGGGGTCTTGAAATTCATCGGTTGAAACTCCTGGACTGAAGGATCGAGAGGATCAGAGGGCGTCGCCGTCGGTCTCGCCTGTGCGGATGCGGACGGCCTTCTCGATCGACGAGACGAAGATCTTGCCGTCGCCGATCTGGCCGGTACGGGCTGCGGCGGTGATCGCCTCGATCACCTTGCCGACGAGCTCGTCCGAGACGGCGACTTCGATCTTGATCTTCGGCAGGAAGCTCACGGCATATTCGGCACCGCGATAAATCTCGGTATGGCCCTTCTGCCGGCCATATCCCTTCACCTCGGTCACGGTCAGGCCATGCACGCCGATGGCGGTGAGCCCGTCGCGCACCTCCTCCAGCTTGAACGGCTTGATGACAGCCATCACGATTTTCATGCTTGGGTTTCCCCGTTTCCGCCGCCCGGATGTCAGCCCCGGCGATCGCGTTGCGCTCCGCGCGCGCCGGGAGCCCGACACACGTCACGGCCGGTCAATTCAAGGCCCGTGCCAACTGCCGGAGGGGGATCATGAGGGGATGACGCAAGGAAAAACGCCCCGTCGCACCACTCGGTGCGGGGTGATTGCCTAATAAACAGGCAAATGCTTGGTTGCTGTGCTTCTGCTTAGAAAGCGCTCATTCGCGGTCCGGACGCGGCCGGATCAGGCCTTCCTGCGCCACGGACGCGACGAGCTTGCCATGGCGATCGAAAACAAGGCCGCGGGAGAACCCGCGCGCGCCCGAGGTCGAGGGGCTGTCCTGAGCATAGAGCAGCCAGTCATCGGCGCGGAAGGGGCGATGAAACCAGAGCGCATGATCGAGGCTCGCGCCCTGGATCTGCTTGTCGAACACGGTCTTGCCATGCGCGATGAGGCTCGAATCGAGCAGCATCAGATCCGAAGCATAGGCAAGCACGCTTTGATGAACCGCCGGATCGTCGGGCAAAGGCTGCATCGAGCGGATCCAGACATTGAACTTCGGCTCCATCTTCTCGCCTGTGACGTAGCGCTGGAGCTCGACGGGCCGAATCTCGATCGGCCGCTCGCGCTGGTAATAGGCGCGCACGGCTTCGGGCATATGCGGCAGCACGCTGCGCTGCATCTCCTCCCGGTTCGGCAGTTCCTCCGGCATCGGCACGTCCGGCATCGGCATCTGATGCTCATAGCCGGGTTCTTCAGCCTGGAACGAGGCGGACATCGAGAAGATCGCCTCGCCATGCTGGATCGCCAGCACGCGCCGCGTCGTAAACGAGCGGCCGTCGCGGAGCCTTTCGACCTCGTAAATGATCGGAGTCTCGGGGTCGCCCGGCAGCAGGAAATAGGCGTGCAGCGAGTGCGGCTGGCGGCCTTCCACTGTCTGGCAGGCGGCGTAGAGGGCCTGCCCGATGACCTGCCCGCCGAAGACCCGCTGCCAGCCGATMTTGGGGCTGCGACCGCGGAACAGATTGCGCTCGAGCCGCTCGAGGTCGAGGATCGACATCAGGGAGTCGCTGATCTGGGACATGGTTCTTCAGGCTCGACTGGCGGGCGGATTGACGGGCGGGCCGGCTGAGCCGAAGACGGTTCCGCCGTATCCTCCGCATCAGCACCGACGCACCGGGCGTCGTCAAGCGCTGGTCCAGGCGTGGTCGGCATGAGGCGCAGGAGCAGGACGATGGGGCAGCAGACCGGCCATTCCGGAAGGCGGATCGTGATCGCGGGTGGCGGCATCGCCGGGCTTTCGCTGGCGCTGGCGCTGAAACGGGCGCTCGGCGAGGCTTATGCAATCGTCCTGGCGGACCCGGCGCTTGCGGCACCGCCGCGTCAGGACAACCGCGCCTACGCCGTGGCGGCGGCTGCACGCAACATGCTGGAGGTGCTGGGCGTCTGGGAGGCCGTTGCAGGCAGTTCTGCCGCGATGACCGAAATGGTGGTGACCGACAGCCGCAATCCAGACGTGGTGCGTCCGGTCTTCCTGACCTTTGACGGCGAGATCGAGCCCGGACAATCCTTCGCCCATATGGTCGAGAACATGGCGCTGATGACGGCGCTGTTGAGCGCCTGCCGTGAAGCGAATGTCGAGATGCGGCCGGAAGGCGTTCGCGGTTTCGATGCGCAGGACGATACCATCGAGATCACCTATGCGGGCGGCGAGCGCATTGGGGCGTTACTGCTCGTGGCTGCGGATGGCGCGCGGTCGCGGCTCCGCGAACGCGCCGGCATCGGTTGGGTCGGCTGGTCCTACCACCAGTCCGGGCTGGTTGCGACGCTGAGCCATGAGCGGCCGCATGACGGGCGGGCCGTCGAACATTTCCTGCCATCCGGGCCCTTTGCGATCCTCCCGCTCAGCGACRGCGGCAGGCTCGGCCACCGCTCTTCGATCGTCTGGACGGAGCGCGAGGAGAATGTCGCGGCGCTGCTCTCGCTCGACGAGGCCGATATGCTCGACGAGATCGAGCGGCGCTTCGGACTGGAGCTTGGGGAGCTTGCACTGGAGAGCAAGGTCACGGCGATGCCGCTCGGCTTTGGCGTGGCGCGACGCTTCGTCGGCGACAGGCTGGCGCTGCTTGGTGACGCCGCTCACCTGATCCATCCGATTGCCGGCCAGGGGCTCAATCTCGGGCTGAAGGATGTCGCGGCCCTGGCTGAGGCCATCGTCGATGCCGCGCGGCTTGGGCTCGATCCAGGCAGCGCCGACGTTCTCGAAGGTTATGAAAGCGCCCGGCGTTTCGACACGGTTGCGATGGGCGCGGTGACGGACGGGCTCAATCGGCTGTTTTCAAATGACGTGACGCCATTTCGCCTGGCTCGCGATTTCGGGCTCGGGCTGGTCGATCGGATGCCAGGGCTGAAGCGCTTCTTCATCCGCGAGGCGGCGGGACTGGCAGGGGACCCGCCGCGCCTGCTCAGAGGCGAGGCGCTCTAGATCATCGGACCGGATATCGTATCCACTCCGATGATCTAACCCTTTGTCTTTGCATCGGCCTTCCCGAACACCGCAATCCACTTTTCGGGCCGATGCTTTAAGGAGAGGCGTCATGGTCGGACAGGCCCGACCATGACACCGATCGCTCCGAAGTGGGCCTCGAGAGCGGGGTCTATCCCTCGATCTGCCGTGCCTCTTCCGGCAGCATGATCGGAATGCCGTCGCGGATCGGATAGGCGAGCTTGGCAGGGCGGCTGATCAGCTCCTGCTTTGCTGCGTCGTATTCGAGCGTGCTCTTGGTCACCGGGCAGACCAGGATCTCGAGCAGTTTCGGGTCGATCCGGGTGGCGGGCATGTCGCGTTCGGTCTCGGTCATGATCTCGTCTCAGTGCTTTCTCGGAAGATCGGCGAGCATGCCGGCTGCGACCATCAATTTCGGCAGGGACAGGCCCGACATCGTGATGGCCGAGACCGTCGCGCGGGTGCGATCGGCCTCCGCGCCACGCTCGGCCAGCCAGCCATCGAGGGTGTCGGATCCGGTTGCGCCCGAGGCGATCTCCTGAGTCAACCCGGCATGAGCATCGACCAGCGTTTCGATGGCGCGGTCGCGGGCCAGGCGCTCATAATCGTCGGTCGCCGGTACGGCTGCTGCTGCTGCCGCCAGGCTGGACAGGCCGAAGACCGAATCGGCGCCGAAATGAATCCGCGCCAACTCGGAAATCKACCGTTTGGTCCGGTCGGCGATGTCGACGATGTCGGTCGCCTGGGCAAGTGCGGGCAGGCTGGCAATCCGCGCAGCGAGGGTTTCGGGCACTGATTCCGAGACGAGAACGGCGATGCGGGCCGTACGCGCCTGGGCGGCTGCCTCGGGCAGCAGGCTGTCGAGTTCGCCGGCGAGTGCGGAGACGCCCCTCGCGTAATGCGCAACCGTTTGCTCGATGGAGCCCGGTTTGGCGACGCCCCGACGCAGGAACCAGCTCATCCGATCGGTGACGAGTTCCTGGGCCGCGGCATAGAGACCGATCTGGGTCTTGCCCGGGATCTTGGCGTCGAGCGCATCGATCGCCCCGTTCAGGGCGATCAGATCGAAGGAGTCACGCGCAATGGCGTAAGCCGCGGCGATCGCCGGTGCGTCGGCGCGTGTCTGGCCGGCCAGGGTCGAGACGATGGCCGGGCCGCCACGGTTGATGATGGCATTGGCGAGCTGGGTTGCGACGATCTCGCGACGCAGCTTGTGGCTGGCAATCTCGGCGCCGTATTTGTCGCGCAGCGCCTTCGGGAAATAACGGGCGAGCTCGTTGTTGAGATAGAGATCGTCCGGAATGGCCGATTCGAGCAAGGCATCGTGCAGCGCGAGCTTGGCATAGGCCAGCAGCACGGCAAGCTCCGGCCGGGTCAGGCCCTCGCCGCGCTTCTCGCGCTCGGCCAGCACCATATCGGTCGGCAGGAACTCGACCGAGCGATCGAGACGGCCCTGGGCTTCCAGCGTCAGCATCAGGCGACGCAGCGCGGGCGTTGCCGTCGCGCCCTGAGCCTCGGTCAGCGAAAGCGCCAGCGTCTGCAGGTAGTTGTTGCGCAGGACGAGGAGGCCGACCTCATCGGTCATGTCGACGAGCAGGGCGTTGCGCTTCTTCTCAGGCAGGCGCCCGTCGCGGACAGGGCCCGCGAGTGCGATCTTGATATTGACCTCGACGTCGGAGGTGTTGACGCCGGCGGAGTTGTCGATGGCATCGGTGTTGATCCTGATGCCGTTGCGGGCGGCTTCGATGCGGCCGCGCTGGGTGCAGCCCAGATTGGCGCCTTCGCCGACGACACGGGCCCGCAGATCGGCGCCCGCAATCCGGATCGCGTCATTGGCGCGGTCGCCGACCTGGGCATCGGTCTCGTCGGTGGCTCGGATATAGGTGCCGATGCCGCCGAACCAGAGCAGGTCGACCCGCGCCTTGAGGATTGCGGTCATCAGTTCGGGCGGGGTGACTTCCGCCTTGTCGAGATCAAGCAGCGCGCGCAGCACCGGGGAGAGTGGGATGCTCTTGGCCTGGCGCGAGAATACGCCGCCGCCCTTGGAGATCAGCGACTTGTCGTAGTCCTGCCACGAGGAGCGGGGCAGCGCGAACAGGCGCTGGCGTTCGGCGTGTGACGCTGCCAGATCGGGCTCCGGATCGAGGAAGATGTCGCGGTGGTCGAAGGCGGCCACAAGCCTGATCGCCGGCGAGAGCAGCATGCCGTTGCCGAAGACGTCGCCCGACATGTCGCCGACACCCGCCACCGAGAAGGGGGTCGACTGGATGTCGATGTCGATCTCGCGAAAATGCCGCTTCACGGCCTCCCAGGCGCCACGTGCGGTGATGCCCATCTTCTTGTGGTCATAGCCCTGGCTGCCGCCAGAGGCGAAGGCATCGCCGAGCCAATGTCCCTTCTCGATCGAAAGCGCGTTCGCGATATCGGAGAAGGTTGCGGTGCCCTTGTCGGCGGCGACGACGAGATAGGGATCATCGCCATCATGGCGCACGGTGTCGGCCGGCGGAATGACCGTCTCGCCGTCGAGATTGTCGGTGAGCTCCAGCAGGGTGCGGACGAAGATGCGGTAGCTCTCGGTGCCTTCCGCGATCCAGGCCTGGCGATCACTCGCCGGCGGCAACTGCTTGGGGAAGAAGCCGCCCTTGGCGCCGACCGGAACGATCACGGCGTTCTTCACCTGCTGAGCCTTGACCAGGCCCAGCACCTCGGTGCGGAAATCCTGCGGCCGGTCGGACCAGCGCAGGCCGCCGCGCGCGACCTTGCCGAAGCGCAGGTGCACACCCTCGACGCGGGGCGAATAGACGAAGATCTCGTAGAGCGGATGCGGCAGCGGCAGATCGTCGAGCCTGGCGCATTCGAATTTCAGCGAGATCGTGCTGCGCGGATAGCCATCCGGGCCGATCTGGAAGAAATTGGTGCGCAGCGCCGCTTCGATCAGGTTGACCAGGCGCCGCAGAATGCGGTCCTCGTCCAGGCTGGTGACGTCGTTGAGCGCGGCTTCGATGCTGTCACGCTCGGCCTGCATCGCCTTCTCGCGCTTGCTCGCATCGAAATGCGGGTCGAATTTGGYGACGAAATAGGCGATCAGCTTCGAGGCGATGCCGGGGTGTCGGGTCAGCGCATCGGCGATGTAGTCCTGGGCGTAGGGCGCGCCGACCTGCCTGAGATAGCGCCCGAGCGCACGCAGCAGCGCCGCCTCGCGCCAGGCGATTCCGGCGGCAAGGACGAGCTGGTCAAAACGGTCCGATTCCGCCAGCCCACGGAACTGGGCCATCAGCGCTGCTTCGATCGTCGGATCGAGGCGGGCGACATCGATTTCGCCTCCGCCGGCACGCTCAAGCGTCATGTCGTGCAGCCAGACACGGGCGGCCTCAGGCGCTTCAACTCCATTGGCTGCCGGCGTCAGGTTGAAGGTCCGCTCGTTGACGACGCGGAAGCCCATGTTCTCGAGCACCGGCACGCGGGCGGAGAGGGAGATCGGCGAACCACTCGAGAAGACCTTGAGATTGGCCCGCGCCGCGGTATCGCCCTCGCGGCGATAGAGATTGACCGCGCGCGACCGCTCCGGGGTGAGCTTCTGCAGCATGTCGATGTCTTCGAGCGCATCGGTTGCCGAGAAGCGCTCGCGATAGGCCGCGCCAAAGGCCTCGGCATAGCGCTCGGTCAGCGACCGCGCTGCCGGGCCCGCCTTCTGCTCGTCGAGAACGTCCTTGAGGCCATCCGCCCAGGTTCGGACGATCGCAGCAATGCCGGCTTCCAGCGTGGCGCGATCGACCCTTGGTGTGCGGCCTTCGTCGCGGCCGATGATGTAATGGGTGCGGGACAGCGGGCCTTCCGGATAGGCCGGGTAAGCGGCCGACAGGCGCCCMTCATAGATCCGCGCCAGGAATTCGCCGACGCGACGGCGGACCTGCGTGTCGTAGCGATCCTTCGGAATGAAGACGAGGATCGAGACGAAGCGGTCGAACTCGTCGACCCGGGCCAGCGCGCGGATGCGCGGGCGCTCGGTCAGCTGCAGGATATCGAGCGCGAAGCGTTCGAGTGTCTCGCCGTCGATCTGGAAAAGCTCGTCGCGCGGAAAGGCATCGAGCACGTTGAGCAGCGCGCGGCCGGAATAGCTCGCCGCGTCGAAGCCCGTGTTCTTGGCGACGCGCGCGACCTTGAGCCGCAGATAGGGAATGGCGCGGGCGCTGCCCGTATAGGCATTGGAGGTCAGCAGGCCGACGATGCGCATCTCGCCGTCGAGATGGCCATCAGGTGTGAACAGCTTGACGCCGATATAGTCGAGATGGACGCGGCGATGCACGCGGCTCTTGACGTTGGCCTTGGTGATGATCAGCGCCTGCGGTTTGGCGAGGAAGGCGCGAATCTCCGGCGTCATCACCACCATTTCGCGATTCTTGCGCAGCATGCGCACGGAGGGATCGCGCAGGATGCCGAGACCCGAGCTGTCGATCGGGTCGGCAGCCGCATCACCGCCCGGGAAACGGTAGGCTCGAATGCCGAGAAGCGTGAAATTGTCGCCGGCGATCCATTCGAGGAATTGCAGAGCCTCAGCGACCTCGTCCTCGGCAAGCGGGGGCGGGTTGGAGCGATAGGCTTGAATCACCTCGGTGATTCGCCCGCGCATGGCCGCCCAATCGTCGACCGCTAGGCCGACATCGACATAGACCCGCTCAAGACCGGTCTTCAGGCGCTCGCGCGCCTCGGGCGTGTCGATACGGTCGAGATGGATATGGATCAGGCTTTCGCGGCGAGCGCCTTCCGGAGCCCGTCCGGTCGCTTCGCCTGCAAGCGAGTGAAAAGCGCCGTCGGCATCGCGCACGACCGCCAGGATGGGGTGGGCGACGAGGCGAGGCTCGTAACCCTGCTCGGTCAGCTCAGCCAGCGTCGAATCGAGCAGGAAAGCCTTGTTATCGTTCACGACCTCGAGAATCGTGATCTGGCGTTCGCGGCCATGCTCGCTGAACGCCTCGTCCCGGAAACGCAGATTCGGCGTGCCGGGCCGGCGCTTCGCGGTCAGATGCTTGTAGGCGGCGGCAGCGGCACGGGCGAGGAGATCCGGCGGGAGTGCGACGATATCTTCGGCAACGACGCGGCCATAGAGCAGCTTCGGAAACTCCGCCGGCATGCCGGTTCCGCTCTGGGAGGCTGCGGCCTCGACCGCGGCCAGAGCCTCGATCGTTGCATTCGTCACTCGTTTAACCATCCCCAGAACCCTCAGTTATTTTGCCGCAGCGATGACATAGGCTGCGGCGCCTTTCAACTTTCGTCGCATCATGCACACGAACAAGGGCGCCCGTGCGAACATCGCGGCAGATCCTGTCGAAAGTTCAACCCCGCCGACACATCAGGAAACGGACCATGTCGAACAAGCATGACAAATCGAAGGTCGKAGAGCTTCCGACTCGGCAGGATGAGTCGCCAAGGGTGATGGCGCTGGCGTTGCCGGAAGTCGAACTGTCGCCCGAGAATCGGGCCTATTTCGCCAAATGCCAGGAGAAGCTCGGCTTCGTGCCGTATGTGCTGCTGGCCTACGCCCATGACGATGCCAAGCTCACGGCCTTCGCCGCGTTCTACAACGACCTGATGCTCGGCCCTTCGGGTCTCTCCAAGCTCGAGCGCGAAATGATCGCCGTCGCCGTGTCGAGCGTGAACCGGTGCTATTACTGCCTGACGGCACATGGCGCCGCGGTCCGTCAGCTCTCGGGGGATCCGGTGCTCGGCGAGCTGATGGCCATGAACTATCGCGCTGCCTCGCTCTCGCCCCGCCATCGTTCGATGCTCGATTTTGCGGTGAAGCTGAGCGAGACGCCCTATCTCGTCGAGGAAGGTGATCGCGAGGCGTTGCGGGCGGCGGGATTCGGCGAACGTGACATCTGGGATGTCGGTGCGGTCGCTTCGTTCTTCAACATGTCGAACAGGATGGCCTCGGCCGTCGATATGCGGCCAAATGCCCAGTATCACGGACAAAACCGCTGAAGAGCCTGCATTTTCGCCAAAAGAAAACGGCCAGCGGAAACCGCCAGCCGTTGAGGTAGCCTCGAACCGATAGGCCCGACCTCACCAAGCCCGGGGGGCTGGGGGGCTGACGTATCCGGAACTCAATGAGGCCGGGCCGTCGAGGCAACGAGGAGAGTTGAGCCCGGCAACTTGGCCATCGCTTGGCGCGTTCGCGGCGAAAATGCGGCGTGGCTGACGAAGGCGTGATTCTTTTCGGCCTGCCTCGATCTCTTGCCAGCGCAGCATCCGGGGCGCATCATCCTGCCCAACGGGAAGTGCGATCGGGCCCTGCCCGACCGCCGATCGGGAGGCGCTATGAGCGAAAGCGAAACGCCGCAATCGCACGGGGCCGGGGCGGTGGTTGCCTTCCCCGGTCCGGCCAAGCCGGCGGCCGTTACTTTTGATCGCCGGGAACTCTCTGAGCTTCTCAATCTCTACGGCCGGATGGTCGCTGCCGGCGAATGGCGCGACTACGCCATCGATTTCCTGAAGGACAAGGCACAGTTCTCGGTTTATCGCCGAACCTCCGAGGTCCCGCTCTACCGGATCGTCAAGGATCCCGCCCTTGCCAAGCGCCAGGGCGCGTACTCGATCGTCGCGGCGACCGGGCTGATCCTGAAGCGCGGCTCGGATCTCAGCCGTGTCCTGCGGGTGGTCGACAAGAAGCTCAGCGTGGTGAGTTGAGGGGCGGCGCGGTTCGGTTGCCGTCGCCGATTTCCTTCTGCATCAGCATCTGGTCGAGCCAGCGGCCGTGCTTGTAGCCGACGGCCCTGGCGACCCCGATGAGCGCGAATCCGGCGTGTTCATGCAGCCGTCGCGAGGCGGCCGAGGCGCCGTTCCCATCGCCAATGACCGCGACCATCTGCCGGAAGCCCCTGACTTCGCACGCGGCGATCAGCGCGCTCAGCAGAGCGCGGCCGATACCGAAGCCCTGTGCTTGCCGCGAGAGATAGATCGAGTCCTCCACCGTGCTGCGATAGGCCGGGCGCGGGCGATAGGCACCGGCATAGGCATAACCGAGCAGATCCTCGCCTCTGGTCGCGACGAGATAGGGATAGCCATCGGCAATGAGCGCCTCGAAGCGCCGCTGCATCTCGCCGGTCGAGGGCGGTTCAAGCTCCCAGGAGGCGGTGCCGTTCGAGACGGCATCGGCATAGATCGTGGTGATGACGGGGATGTCGTCGATGCGACCGTCCCTGATCGTGATGGGGTCCATCCGATCAAGATGGACCGCGAGGAACGCAAAAGAAAAGCCCCGGCTTTGCAGCCGGGGCTCGCTTGATCTGCAAGGCGGACGATCGATCAGCGACGATCGCCAAACAGCTGAAGCAGCATCTGGAACATGTTGATGAAGTTCAGGTAGAGCGACAGAGCGCCGTTCACCGAGAGCTTCGCAGCCGATTCGGCGTCCAGATCCGAGTAGAGATACATCTCCTTCAGGCGCTGGGTATCCCAGGCGGTCAGGCCGGCGAAGACCAGCACGCCGATCGCCGAGATGGCGAAAGAGAGCGCGCTCGAGGCCAGGAAGATGTTGACCACCGAGGCGATCACCAGACCGATCAGGCCCATGATCAGGAAGGAGCCCATGCCCGAAAGCGACTTCTTCGTGGTGTAGCCGGCAAGGCTGAGCGCGCCGAAGGCGGCGGCCGTGATGAAGAAGACCTGAGTGACCGACGCGCCGGTGAAGACGACGAAGATCGAGGACATCGACACGCCCATCACCGCCGCGAAGGCGAAGAACATGGTGCGCGCGGTCGAGGAGCTCATGCTCTCGGCCTTGAACGAGAAGAAGAAGATGAAGGCGAGCGGGGCCAGCATCACAACCCATTTGAGCGGGCTGAGATAAAGGGCCTGGCCGAGCGGGGTAAGTGCGGTGATCTTGCCTTCCGCCGAGACGCCGCCGATCGCGAGCATGCTGATGCCGAGGGCGGCAAGGCCGGTGATGGCCAGACCGATCGACATGTTGTTGTAGACGCCGAGCATGAACGAGCGCAGGCCCTGATCCATCTCGACGGCGCTGGTCTGCTGTGCGCGGCCGGCACCCCAGACTGGAGCATTGCGGTCGAAGTTGCTCATAGAGCGATTTCCCTCACAGGTAGAATTCCGGGGCGGACATCGCCTCCGCGATCTCCACCATCGCCCAAAATCGTGGCGACAACGCGGAATATGAGGGGGATTGAGCGACCTTACAAGAGGCCGCCATGGTTAAGAGCGCCGCCTGAATAGATCACGGGCCCCAGAATGATGCAATGCGGCGAACGCTCCATGTCTATCTCGGAGGCAAGAGCGACAGTTCTCATAAATTCCGCAGATGAGAAGCTGGCGCCTTCGATAGTATTTTTAGGGTTCCGAACAATCCGAACAGGACGGTGACCATGATCGCGGCAGTCGCAGCGAGGATCGCGCCGGTTGGATCGCTGACGAATTCTATCTTCATCACTTGGGTGACGACCCCCCAGCCTGCCAATGCGCCGGCGACAACGCCGAACAGGGCGGAGACAAAACCTATTCCGGCATATTCGAGGGCGTACGACGAAAGTATGAAGCGACGTGTCGCGCCGAGCGTCTTCAGGATCATCGCGTCGTATAGCCGCGCATGCTGCCCGGCCGCGAGAGCGCCTGCCAGGACCAGCAGGCTGGAGGCGATCGCCAGGCCCGAGGCGCCGCGAATCGCGGTCGCGAGCTGGCTGACGATGGTGTTGACCGCTTCGAGCGCGTCCTTCACCCGCACGGCGGTGACCGATGGGAATTCGACCGCCAGCCGGCGCAGCAGCTGCGCATCGGCGCCGGCCGTCGCGTCGGTCCCGGAGGTGACAGTTGCGAGATTGGTGTGCGGCGCGCCGGCAAAGGTGTTGGGCGAGAACACCATGACGAAATTGATGCCGAGCGAGCGCCATTCGATGGTGCGCAGATTGGCGATCCGCGCCGTGATGTTGCGGCCCAGCACGTTCACGGTGACGCTATCGCCGACCTTGAGCCCAAGCCCGGCGGCGATCGGCGCATCGAAGGAGACGAGCGGTTCGCCGCGGTAGCCTGCCGGCCACCATTCCCCGGCAGTGATGATCGAGCCCTCGGGCATGGTTTCCGCATAGGTGATGCCGCGATCGCCATCCAGGACCCAGGCTGCCTGCTCGGAGGCCTTGATCTGCTCGGCACGCACGCCGTTGAGACTGGTGATGCGGCCGCGCATCATCGGGACGCGTTCGAGCGTGGCGCCTGGCCTCGTTTCGGCGATGAAGCTGTCAAAGCGCGCGCTCTGGCCGTTCGGGATATCGAGGAAGAAGAAACTCGGCGCCTTGTCCGGCAGCGACTGGGTCAACTGCCGGGTGAGGCTGACATCGATGAAGGCGAGCGCCGAGAGCAGGGCGACTCCGAGGCCCAGCGAGAGCACGAGCGACGGCGTCAATGCGCCGGGGCGATGGGCATTGGCGAGCGCCATCCGCAGGGCCGGGTTCCGCGGTCGCGGGCTGCGGCGAGCGAGAGCCATCAGACTCCAGGCGACGAGGCGCAGCAGCAGGAAGATGCCGGCGGCCACGGCGATATAGATCAGTGCGATGCGGCGGTCATAGGCGAAGGCGACTGCGACGCCGACGAGGCCGATGAGAGCCGCAAGGAAAACACCGAGATAGACCAGCCTGGGCCGGCGCAGATCCGGCTCGATCTGGTCGCGGAACAGGGCCGAGACTGGCACGTCATGCGCCCGGCCGAGCGGCAATATCGCAAAGACCAGCGCGGTCAGCAGGCCATAGAGCGCCGCGATCACCAGCTCTCCTGGCGCCAATGTCGGCTCGAAGGGCAGGGGCAGCAGGTCGCGAAGCGCATAGCCGAGCGCGAAGGGCGCGGCGGCGCCCAGCAGAAGACCGATCGCGATGCCAAGCGCCGCAACGATCATGACCTCGGTCAGATGGATCGCGACGACATGCCCGCCGGTTGCGCCGATCGCCTTCAAGGTCGCGAAATCGAGCTTCTTGGCCTCGACGAAGCGGCGCACCGCATTGGCGACGCCGACACCGCCAACCAGCAGGGCGGTCAGTCCGACCAAGGTCAGGAACTGCGTGAAACGCTCGAGATTGCGCTGAAAGCTCGGCGCGGCATTGGCGCGCGAGCGGATTTCCCAACCAGCGTCCGGCTGTTGGTGACCGGCATCGGCGGTGAGGCGCTCGAGGGCAGCATCATCGGACGCCGTGGGGGGCAGCGAGACGCGATAGGTCCAGCGCACCAGGCTGCCCGGCTGGAGCAATCCGGTGGCACGCAATGCGTCCTGGGACACCAGAAGACGAGGACCGAAGCCGACGCCCGACGCGATCTTGTCCGGCTCTGAGACGAGGCTGGCGCGCAATTGCACGCGCGCGCTGCCGACCGAGATCGTGTCGCCGACCTTCAGGTCGAGGCGACCAAGCAGCACGGGATCGGCAATGGCGCCAAAGCTGCCATTGCTCTGGGACAGCAGATCGGAAAGCGGGCCAGCCGGCTCGCTGACGACCTCGCCGATGCTCGGATAGGCGGAATCCACCGCCTTGAGCTCGATCAGGGCCGCGCCCTTGTCGCCCGCATTGGCCATGCCGCGCATCGTGGCGATGGTCGAGAGGGCGCCACGTCCTTCGAGAAAGCTCCGCTCGACGGCGGTGGCCTCGCGATGGATCAGGCTGAAGGCGACGTCACCGCCGAGAATGCGTCGCCCTTCGCGATGCAATCCTTCCGTCAGGCCGCGCGACGCCGAGCCGACGGCTGCGATGGCCATGACGCCGAGAGCGAGACAGGCGATGAAGACGCCGAAACCGCGCAGGCCACCACGCAGATCGCGCCAGGCGAGCCGCAGGGCGAGTGCCGGGCCAAAAGGGGAGCGGGGAGGGGTGGCAGCGGTGGGCTTGACCGGAGCGTGCATGGCGAGGGCTCAGGCGACGGCGAGATCGGCATCGGCTTCGATCCGCCCGGCGCGCAGGCGCACCGTCCGGTCGCAGGCCGCGGCAAGCGAGAGGTCATGCGTGACCAGCACGAGGGTGGCGCCCCGCTCGCGGCGCAGCGCGAAGATCAGATCGACGATCGAGCGGCCGGTGCTCTCGTCGAGATTGCCGGTCGGTTCGTCGGCGACGAGAATGGCCGGATCAGGCGCGACGGCGCGAGCGATCGCGACACGCTGCTGCTCGCCGCCGGAGAGCTGGGCCGGATAATGGTCCATGCGATCGCCGAGCCCGACATTGCGCAGCTCGGCTTCCGCCCGGGCGAACGCATCGTCTGCGCCCGCAAGTTCGAGTGGCAGAGCGACATTCTCGCGCGCCGTCATGGTCGGAACGAGATGGAAGGACTGAAAGACGATGCCGATCTGGCGCCCACGAAAAACCGCAAGGCCATCTTCCCCGAGCTGACCAAGATCCTGGCCCGCTACCTTCACCAGTCCGGAATCGGGTCGTTCGAGCCCGGCCATCGTCATCAACAGGGTGGATTTGCCTGATCCCGAAGGACCGACCAGCCCGGTCGCCTCGCCGGCAGCCAGTGACAAAGAAACGCCCTTCAGGATATGGACGCGGGCGGCTGCACGCCCCAGACTAAGATGGACATCCCGCAATTCGATCGCCGGGGCTGACTTATCACTCATCGCCACATGATCCTGTCTTCAATGCCATCGACGCCGTCCATCCGCATCGCATCGCGATGGGGATGGGGTCTCGGCGCGTTGCGCCCCGCCGCCCGATATGGGCGCGGTCGCGCGCTTGTCCAATCATTTGCCCGTGCTTTTTGCGCTGCGGCCTTTTGGCTGGCGCTTTTGATGCTCCTTCCGGTTTCAGCCATGGCACAAGCCCAGACACCGCGCCCGCTCAAGCTTGTCGTGCTGGGCGACAGCCTCAGCGCCGGCTATGGCCTGCCAGCGAGCGCGGCATTTCCGGCGGTGCTGGAGCAAGCCTTGCGCCAGAAGGGACATGCCGTCGATATCGCCAATGCCGGTGTCTCGGGCGATGTCGCCCAGGGGGGCCTCGAGCGGCTCGACTGGTCGGTGCCCGACGGGACCGATGGTGTGATTGTCGAGCTTGGCGCCAATGACGCGCTGCGCGGTTTCGATCCGGCGGTGACGGAAAAAGCGCTCGAGGACATCATCACGCGGCTGAAAGTGCGCGGTATCCCGGTGCTGCTGGCCGGGATGTATGCGCCGCGCAATCTCGGCGCGGAGTACACCGGCCGTTTCGACGGGCTGTTCAGGGCACTCGCCGAGAAACACGCGCTGGTGTTCTATCCGTTCTTTCTCGAGGGCATTGCGGGCGATCGTGCGCTGAACCAGCCGGATCTGCTGCATCCGACAGCCGAAGGCGTGCGCGTCATCGTCGAGCGGATTCTGCCGACGGTCGAGCGTTTCCTGGAGACCATCCGCTCGAAATCCTGATCCCTTCCGTTCCGGACCGATGCGCCGCCACGGAGCAGGGCGTTCGCATCATGCCGGTCGGCCCGAAAATCGCTTCCCACCCCATGAGCGCCCCTGCGCGCAATCTCCGGAGTTGTCTGACCATGCAATATCGCCGTCTTGGGCGCACCGACCTCCAGGTTTCGGTCATTTGCCTTGGAACCATGACCTGGGGCCAGCAGAACACCGAAGCCGAGGGCCATGAGCAGATGGACTACGCTCTCGCGCAGGGCGTGAATTTCTTCGATACGGCAGAAATGTACTCGATTCCGCCGCGGCCGGAGACGCAGGGCTCGACGGAGCGGATCATCGGCAGCTGGTTCAAGGCGCGGAAGAACCGCGACAAGGTCATCCTGGCCTCCAAGATCGTCGGCCGCTCGGCCAATGACTGGTTCCGGGACGATCGCGGACCGACCCGCATCAACCGCAAGCAGATCTTCGAGGCGGTCGACAAGAGCCTGACGCGGCTGCAGACCGACTATATCGACCTCTACCAGCTGCATTTCCCCGAGCGTTCGATGCCGTGGGGCTCGAATCCAACACGCTTCAGCAAGGCTGCCTTCGAAACGCCCGATGGCGAGACGTCGATCGCCGAACAACTCGACGCCTTCGGCGAGAT
>NZ_JBFTLD010000043.1:0-34257 GCF_056396265.1 Allobosea sp. 05T422_2
TCGCGATCCTCGCCGCCGACGGCTCGCTGCTCGCCAATCGCGGCGAGACCGGCGGGCGTACCGTGACGCTTGGCGAGATTCCGMCCTATCTGCCCAAGGCCTTCGTCGCGATCGAGGATCGACGCTTCTACGAGCATTTCGGCATCGACCCGATCGGCATCGCCCGCGCCATGGTGCGCAACGTCACCAACCGGGGTGGCGGCGTCCAGGGCGGCTCCACCCTGACGCAGCAGCTTGCMAAGAACCTGTTCCTGACCCAGGACCGCACCGCCGCGCGCAAGATCCAGGAAGCGATCCTGGCGCTGTGGCTGGAGCAGACCTACAGCAAGGACCAGATCCTCGAGCTCTATCTCAACCGCGTCTATTTCGGCTCCGGCGCCTATGGCGTCGAGGCGGCCGCGCAGCGCTATTTCAACAAGTCCGCCCGCTCGGTCACCGTCCCCGAAGCCGCCATGCTGGCGGGCCTGGTACAGGCACCGTCGCGGCTGGCGCCCAACCGCAATCCGGATGCGGCCGAGAAACGGGCGCAGCTCGTGATCGCCGCGATGGCCGAGCAGGGCTTTGTCTCGCCGGCCGCAGCGAAATCAGCACTGGTCGCCCCGGCAGAAGCGGCCGAACGTGTCGGCGCCGGCTCGGTGAACTATGCGGCCGACTACGTCATGGACGTGCTCGACGACTTCATCGGTGCGGTCGAGGGCGACGTCACGGTGCTGACGACAATCGATCCAAAGCTGCAGGCCGCGGCCGAAACGACCCTTGTCGAGTCTCTGGCCGCCCAGGGCGGGAAGCTGAATGCCAGCCAGGGCGCCGTCGTTTCCATGGCGCCGGACGGGGCTCTGCGCGCGCTGATCGGCGGACGCGACTACACCAAGAGCCAATTCAACCGCGCGACCGCCGCCAAGCGCCAGCCAGGCTCATCCTTCAAGCCCTTCGTCTATCTGACTGCGATCGAGCATGGCCTGACGCCGGACACGATCCGCGACGACTCCCCGGTCTCGATCAAGGGCTGGCAGCCGGAGAACAACAGCCGCACCTATCGCGGCCCGGTGACCCTGCAGACCGCCTTCGCCCATTCGATCAACACCGTCGCGGTGAAGCTGAACCAGGAGGTGACGCCGAAGGAAGTCGTGCGCACCGCGCAGCGGCTCGGCATTTCCTCGGGCCTCCAGGCCAATGGCTCGCTGGCACTCGGTACCTCGGAAGTGACGCCGATCGAGCTCACCACGGCCTATGCCAGCTTCGCGAATGGCGGGCAGTCCGTGCTGCCCTATGTCATCCGCGAGGTAAAGTCGGTCTCGGGCAAGGTGATCTATGCCCGCAAGGCGACGAGTTTCGGGACGGTGGTGCAGCCGCAGGTGCTGCCGATGATCAACGCCATGTTCCACGAAACCATGGCCAGCGGCTCGGGCAGCAAGGGCAATCTCGCCGGTTGGGAAGTCGGCGGCAAGTCGGGAACCACGCAGGATTTCCGCGATGCCTGGTTCGTCGGTTTCACCTCCAAGCTGGTGACCGCCGTCTGGATCGGCAATGACGACAACAGCGCCATGAAGCGGGTCTATGGCAGCGGATTGCCACTCGAAGTCTGGGGCAGGTACATGAAGGCCGCCCATGTCGGCCTGCAGCCATCGCCGCTGCCGGGTGGGTTGTGGCGCGCGGGGCCGAAATCGATCTTCGATGGCGGCGCGCCAGTGGCCGGCATGCAGCCGCCAGCACAGACCCAGACAGCGGGCGCAGGTTCGGACCGCGCCTGGGTGCCGCCTGCGCCGCAGGAGAAGAACTTCCTCGAGCGGCTGTTCGGCGGCTGAGCCTTTTCAGGCCTTGGCCGCTCGCAGCTTGCGCGAGGCGTGAAACAGGACCAGTGCCGACACGCCGAGCAGCGACATCATCGCCGGCAGCGGCAGCGCGGAGTCGGTCAGCAGCTTGCCGACCACAAGACCGACACAGGCCGAGAACAGCATCTGGCAGAGCCCGACGAAGGATGATGCAGCACCAGCGCGATCCGGAAACGGCATGAGCGCCGAGGCCTGCGCCTGGGGCATGCTGAGCCCGATCCCGATCGAATAGATCGCCCAGGGTATCGTGACGCCGAGGGGGCCGCCAAAGCCGGCGGTGAGGCATAGCAGCATGCTCAGCCCGCCCGCAGCCAGGAAGGCCACGCCGATCGCAATGACGCCGTCGAGCCCACGCCGGCCGACGAGACGCTGGGCGATGATGGTGCCCAGGATGAAGCCAAGCACCCCGAACCCGAAGGACAGGCCGTAATCGCGCGGCGACAGGCCATAGATGCTGATCAGCACGAAGGACGAGCCGGAGATGAAGGCGAAGAGTCCGCCATAGGCCAAGGCCGTGATCGCGACATAGACACGATAGGGACGGTTCCTGAGCAAGACGCCGAAGCTGCGGAAAATCGCCAGCAGCGACAGCCGMTCCGATGAACGCACGCGGATGGTTTCCGGCAGGAACAGGATGATCACGACCGCCAGCAGCAGCGCGAGAGCCAGCGTCGCAACAAAGGTCGAGCGCCAGCCAAAGGCCGCCTGCAGGATGCCGCCGACCGCCGGCGCAATGGCCGGGACCAACCCCATGATCATGCCCATGCGGGCGAATTCCCGGCCGGCGCGGGGCCCCTCATAGAGATCCCTGACCATGGCCCGGCCGAGCACGATCGGCCCGGACGCGCCCAATGCCTGCAAGACCCGGCCCGCCACCAGCCACTCGATCGAAGGCGCAAGTGCGCAGAGCAGGGTCGCGACGAGGAAAAGCGCCAGCCCGGTGAGAAGCACGGGTTTGCGCCCCAACCGATCCGAGAGCGGCCCCCAGACGATCTGGCCTCCGGCGAAACCGAACAGAAAGGCGGAGAGCGTCGCCTGCGCCCCTGCAACGTCGGTGCCCATGACACGAACGATCTCGGGCAGGGACGGCAAATAGAAATCGGTCGAGAGCGGCCCGAGKGCCGTCAGCATGGCAAGGACCGCGGTCATTGCGAGCGTGTCGGGGCGCAGCTTCACGAGACCATCCCTGTTTCGGCTGATGCCGGGTTAGGGGAGGTTGCGCCTCAAGTCGAGCCGGACGCCTGCGGCCAGGACTGCCTCAGCCGTAGCCGTGCAGCCCTGCGCCATGGCGCTTCAGCCAGGCTTCCGCTTCTTCCGTCCGTGGGCAGAGCTTGTGGGTCAGCGCCCAGAAGCGATGGGAATGGTTCATCTCCTTGAGATGCGCGACTTCATGGGCCGCGAGATAGTCCAGCACCAGTGGCGGGGCGAGGATCAGGCGCCAGGAGAAATTCAGGTGCCCCCTCGACGAACAGGAGCCCCACCGGCTCGTGGTGTCGCGGATGGTGATCTTGCGGGCGGGGATGCCGAGCGTTGCCGTGTGGTGCCTGACCGCACGCTCCAGATCCTCGAGTGCGGCGCGGCGCAGGAAATCCTTGACCCGACGCGCGACATGGGCGGCTTCGCCGGCGACCGCGATGATGGCGGTGCCATCCTTGTCGATTGTAGCGTGGGTGATGCCGCGCACCTTCGACCAATGCACGATCCGGTGGGGTGCGCCGCGAAAGGGCACGACCTGTCCCGGCTCAAAGGGCACCGAAAGCGGACGTTTGGCGAGCTTTGCCGCGATCCAGCCACCATGATTCTCGGCGAAGATCTTGCCGGTGAGGAAGTCTGCGCGTTCCGGCAGCGTCAGCGTGATCTCGCCGGTCGCCTGCGAGACACGCAGCGTCATCCGCCGAGCGGCAGCGCGCCGCTTCACCGCAACGGAGAACAGCGTGCCGCCGTGAGCGACCTCGATCCGATCCGGATCAGGCTGGCGCTTGAACAGGGAGAGCCGCATCGCCCGCAATTGTGCTGGATTCGCGGGCGATGCGGAAGGGCTTCAGTTCGCGATCTTCAAGGCCTTGCGCGCGACGGCCGCGCTGTCGTCCCGGCGCACCTTGGCTGCCTCCATGTCGAGGCTGACCATGAAGTCGGAAATGCGGGGCGCGATTTCGGCGCGGAAGCGCGAACCGTTGAAGACGCCGTAATGGCCGACGCCCTTCTGAAGGTAATGCACGCGCTTGTCGGCCGGGATATTGGCGCAGAGATCATGGGCGGCCTGGGTCTGGCCGACGCCCGAGATATCGTCGTTCTCGCCCTCGACCGTCATCAGCGCAACACGACGAATGGCCTTCAGATCAACCAGCTTGTCGCGATGCATCATCGTGCCCTTGGGCAGGGCATGCTGAACGAATACGGTATCGACCGTCTGGAGATAGAACTCCGCCGTCAGGTCCATGACCGCGAGATACTCGTCATAGAAATCGCGGTGCTTCTCGGCCGAATCGCCATCCCCGGCGATGAGGTGCTTGTACATCTCGTAGTGAGCCGAGACATGCCGGTCGATATTCATGGCCATGAAGCCCGATAGCTGCATGAAGCCGGGATAAACCTCCCGGAAAGCGCCCATATGCGGGAACGGCACCATGGTGATGCAATTGCGGCGGAACCATTCGGTACCGCGCTCCATGGCTAGCTGGTTGACCGCGGTCGGCGAGCGGCGGGTATCGATCGGACCACCCATCAGGGTCATCGACCGCGGCGCATTGGGATCATTCTCCGCTTCCATCCGCGCGATCGCGGCAATCACCGGAACCGCAGGCTGGCAGACGGCCATGACATGGGTGCCGGGGCCGAGCGTCTGGAGCATGCCGACGACGTAGTCGATATAATCGTCGAGATCGAAGCGACCGGCGGCGAGCGGCACCAGGCGGGCATCCGTCCAGTCGGTGATGTAGACCTCATGGCCAGGCAGGAAGGCCTCGACCGTGCCTCTTAGCAGAGTGGCGTAATGGCCCGACATCGGCGCAACCAGCAGCACCTTCGGCTGCGGCTTGCGACGCCCGGCGATTTTGCGGTCGAAATAGACCAGCTTGCAGAAGGGCCGCTCMCAGACGACGCGTTCCTCGACGGCGACCTTGACGCCGCCAATCGTGGTCTCGTTCAGGTCGAAGGCGGGCTTGCCATAGCGGCGCGTCATCCGTTCGAACAGTTCACAGGACGCAGCGACCGTGCGGCCKAGCGGCGTGTAGGTCAGCGGATTGGCTGGGTTCTTGAACGCCAGCTGCAGCGCATCCGACATGCCACGAACGGGCGCGACCATCGTATGAACCGCTTCGTAGGCGTGATAAGCGAACGACATGGCAGCTCCATACATGCAGCGACGTCTCCCGGGTGCCGGATGCACCTGATGATGCGCCGCAACAAACAGCGCAGCCTAGATTGTTTCTGCTCTCATTCAATCCGGCAAAAGGCTAAGATTTTCCTTCAATGCCAAAATGCCACAGTTTTGCACTGCAAAACCCCGGTCCGTCATCGGATGCATGGGCGTCATGACGGTCCCTGATGCGGATCTCCCGCCGCTGGCACGATCCAGCCGTCATTTGCGCCTCGACACCCTCGTGCGGTTGCGCTGGCTTGCTATCGCCGGCCAGAGCCTCGCAGTCGCTGGCGTGCATTTTGGCCTCGGCTTCACCCTGCCCTTCGGCTGGTGTTTCCTCGCCATCGCAATCTCCGCCTGGCTGAACATTGCGCTGCGCATTCGCTTTCCGCTCAGCCACAGGCTGCGCGAGGATGCGGCGACCGCGCTGTTGGCCTTCGACATCATCCAGCTCRCAGCCCTGCTCTACCTGACCGGCGGCCTGCAAAATCCCTTCGCAATTCTGTTCCTCGCGCCGGTGATGATTTCGGCGACAGCCTTGCCGCCGCAGCGCACCATGCTGCTCGGGCTACTGGCCGTCGTGCTGGCGAGCGTGCTGAACTTCGCGCATCTGCCCCTGCCCTGGGCCGGGCCCAACCGGCCGGTCCTGCCGCCATTCTACCAGGCCGGGAACTGGATCGCGCTCGTGCTCGGGCTCGGCTTCACCGGCATTTATGCCTGGCGCGTCGCCAAGGAAGCGCGCGACCTCTCGGAGGCTCTCGCTGCGACGGAGTTGGTCCTGGCACGCGAACAGCACCTTTCGCAGCTCGACGGCCTCGCCGCAGCAGCAGCCCATGAACTCGGCACGCCGCTCGCCACGATCGCCCTGGTGGCACGTGAATTGTCGCGGCTGGCCCCTCCGGAAGGCGAGATGGCGGAGGATATCACGCTGCTGCGCGAGCAGGTCGAGCGCTGCCGCGGCATCCTCGGCAAGCTCACCTCGCTTCAGGACGACGATGCCGGCCCGCTCGACCAACTCTCGCTGCGCCTGCTGATCGAAGAGACGGCCGGCCCGCAGCGGCCATTCGGCGTGCCGTTCCGCATCGATATGATCGGAGACAAGCCGGAACCCGTCTGCCGACGCAACCCGGGCATGATCTACGGCCTCGGCAATATCGTCGACAATGCCGTCGACTTCGCCCGGTCCGAAGTGGCGATCATCGCACAATGGACCGATATACATGTCATGCTGACCATCGCCGATGATGGCCCCGGGTTTCCTCCCGACGTCCTGATGCGCGCCGGCGAGCCCTATCTCTCGCGCGCAGCGGCAGAAAGTCGCGCCGGCGGCGGTTTGGGCCTGGGACTTTTCATTGCAAAAACGCTGCTGGAACGCGGCGGTGCAGCGCTCGAATTTTCGAATCTGCCATCCCCGGCGAGCGGCGCGTCCGTCCGCATGGTCTGGCCGAGGGCGGTGTTCGAGGCCGACGCAAAACCTTCCGGGTCTTCAAAACGGGGGGAAATGCCACTACCTGAGGGTGACGGCCCCTTCTCGCCGTCCTGATGCGCGAAACCCATGATCGCGTTACAATTTCGCCGGCCCGAACCGGTGGCAGGAGAGTTGAGATGCAACAGGCGCTGAACGACGCCGCCCAATCGGACATGACCCTGCTGCTCGTCGACGACGACAAGCCGTTCCTGACCCGACTCGCGCGGGCCATGGAAGGGCGGGGTTACTCCGTACGCATCGCCGAAAGTGTCTCGGCTGGTCTTGCTGCTGTCGAAGAAGAGGCCCCGGCCTTTGCTGTCATCGATCTGCGCCTTGCTGATGGCAACGGGCTCGATGTCATCGCCCGCCTGAAGGAGCGCCGCCCCGACGCGCGCGGCATCGTGCTGACCGGCTACGGCAACATCGCGACCGCCGTCAGTGCCGTGAAGCTCGGTGCCTTCGATTTCCTGGCAAAACCCGCTGACGCCGACGAAATCCATTCGGCCCTGGCAGCCGCGCGCGATTCGCGGCCGATGCCGCCGGAAAACCCGATGTCGGCCGATAGGGTCCGCTGGGAACATATCCAACGTGTCTACGAGCTGTGCAGCCGCAATGTCTCTGAGACGGCGCGGCGGCTCGGCATGCACCGGCGCACCCTGCAGCGCATCCTGGCAAAGCGCGCCCCGCGCTGAAGCATCGGCCCGAAAAGTGGATTGCGGTTTTCGGGAAAGCCTATGCAAGCGCTGAAGGTCAGATTATCGGGCCGGATATCCGGCCCACTGATCTAGAGCGGCGGGTCCTCGATCAAGGCAAGGCGCTGGGCAGACAGCCTGGCGAAGGCGATCGTGAGCGCCTTGCGTCGTGCAGCCACGAGCGGATGGCGCGGCGCATCGCGCAGGAGTTCGCCGCCATAGCTATCGGCGATGATCAGCCCGACATCGTCGGGCAGGATTTCGCGCGGGAATTCCGGCGCGACCGCGAAGAGAAAACCATCGCAATAGTCGCGATAATCCGGCCATTTGCCATCGACGCGATAGTCCTCGATGCCCGACTTGACCTCGATGACCAGGAGTTCGCCGGTCGGAGACAAGGCGACGATATCGCCCCGACGGCCATTGGCGAAGGTCATTTCCTTGACGATGGCATAGCCGCGCTCACGCAGATGCCTGGCCGCGCCGCGGCAGACGGCACGGGTGATGTCTGGGCGGGCAGGCGGCGGGTTGAGCACGGAATCGGGAAGCAACATACCCACATGTTCACTCTTTGTGCGCCTCAACGCAAGCTGAAGACGCTTGCAGGCCCGCGCCGTCCGGCTATGGTCCCGGCGCTTTGAACTCCCATCTTGCTCTCCTGCTGATCATCATTCCGGCTGCCGCGGCATCGGCGGCGCTCTGCGTGCTGTTGCGGCCCCTGCTGGTCCGCTATGCGTTGGCGCGGCCGAATGCCCGCTCCAGCCATACGCAGCCGACGCCACAGGGCGGCGGCATCGCAGTTCTTGCCGGGGCCTTTCTCGCGCTGATCCTGGCTCTGCTGCTCCTTCCCCTTCCAACGGCGGCGCGCGCTGATCTGGTCTGGGTCATGGCGGCGGCAACGGCACTGGCGGTCGTCGGAGCCTGGGATGACATCCGCCCGCTTCCGGCCGCGACACGGCTCGTCCTGCAGGCGCTTTGCGTCGGGATCGTGCTGTTCTGCGCCGCTCCCGAACTCAGACTGTTCCCGGACCTCATGCCGCTCGGGCTCGAGCGCGGTCTCGCGCTCATCGCCGGGCTCTGGTTCGTCAATCTCGCCAATTTCATGGACGGCATCGACTGGATCACCGTGGCCGGCATCGCACCGCTCGCCGGTGCGCTTGCCCTGGCGGGCGCCAGCGGGGTGCTCGATCCCGCCAGTGGCCTGCTCGCCGCCGCCTTGTTCGGCGGGATCATCGGCTTCGCGCCGTTCAACAAGCCCGTGGCGCGGCTCTTTCTCGGCGATGTCGGCTCGCTGCCGCTCGGTCTGCTCAGCGCCTATCTGCTTTACCGCCTGGCGGGAACCGGCGCACTGACCGCCGCGCTGATCCTGCCGCTCTACCATGTCGCGGATTCGACGATCACTTTGTTCAGGCGGCTGGCGCGCGGCGAGAAAGTCTGGGAGGCGCATCGCAGCCATTTCTACCAGCAGGCCACCGTCAACGGCTTCAGCGTTCGAGAGGTCGTGATGCAGGTCGCGCTGCTCAACCTTGCCCTGATCGCGCTTGCCGGACTCAGCGTCGCCGTTCCCGCGCTTTGGCAACAGCTCATCTGTCTTGCCCTTGCAGCGATGCTGACCGGGCTGCTGCTGMGGCGCTTCGCCAGCAAGCGGATCCGGCCGTGAGCGAACGTGTTCTCGTTACAGGAGCGAGCGGCTTCATCGGCCCGCATGTCGTCGCCGGCCTTCGTGCGAGGGGATATGGCGTCCGGGTAGCCCAGCGGCGCGAGAGCCCCGCGGATGAGGGCATCGAGCGCGTGGTGATCGGCGATCTCTCCGAGCCGGTGGATTGGCGCCCGGCTGTCGCTGGCATCCGCCATGTCGTTCATCTCGCCGGCCTCGCCCATGCCGGGCCTGGTCTCGATGAATCGCTCTACCGGCGCATCAACACCGAGGCGACGCTCGCGCTGGCGGAAGCTGCTCTGCAAGCAGGCGCTGCGCGATTTGTCTATGTCTCCTCAATCAAGGCTCTCACGGGAGCCTTTGACGGCCATTTTCGCGAGAGCGACGCGCCAGCACCGGACGATGCCTATGGCCGCTCCAAGCTTGCAGCGGAGCAGGGACTCGCCGCGCTCGGTCTCGACTGGATCTCGCTAAGGCCGGTTTTGGTCTATGGGCCCGGCGTCAAAGCGAATATGGCGTCGCTCCTGAAGCTGGCGCGTTTGCCGATACCCTTGCCCCTCGGCGGTCTCGATGCCCCGCGCTCGCTGCTCGCCATCGAGAATCTCGTCGACGCGATCCTCTTCGCGCTGACATCCGCCTGTCCGGCACGGCGTAGCTATACGGTTGCCGACCCCGAGCCCGTCAGCGTGGCCGAGATGATCGCGGCGATGCGCTCCGGCCTCGGGCGCAAGCCCGGCCTCCTGGCCATTCCAGCGGCCCTCCTGAGGCAGGCGGCGCGGCTGTCCGGGAAGAAACAGGCCTTCGCCAAGCTCAGTGGCGGGCTCGTCGCGCGCCCCGAGGGGCTGATCAGGGCCGGTTGGCGGCCACCGGCAGCGACGCTTCCGGCACTGGCGCAGCTGGCCGCGGCTGCTGACGCAGCTTGAAATCCGGAATCGCCTCCTCCAGCACCGCTTCAGCCGCAAGGCGATCCTCAGCCTTGATGGCGGCTTCCAGGCGCGAGAACCAGCCCTGCATGCGGGCGCGCGCCGCGAAGCTCGGCTTCGCGGCCATGACGCCGTCGAGCCCGGTCTCGGCCATCGGCTCATCGTGCGCGAAGAGAATCTCGTTCAGACGCTCGCCAGGGCGGACGCCGGTGATCGCGATTTCGATATCGACGCCCGGCTCGTAGCCAGCGAGCCGAATCATGCGCTCGGCCAGATCCATGATCCTGACCGGCTGGCCCATCTTGAGCACATAGACGGCCGCGCGCTCAGTCTCTGGCCCTGCGGCGCGGGCATGCGACGCGGCGGTCAGGACGAGATCGCAGGCTTCGCGGATCGTCATGAAGTAGCGGATCATCTCCGGGCTGGTCACGGTCAGCGGGCCGCCGCGCTTGATCTGCGCCTTGAACTTAGGAACCACCGAGCCGACCGAGCCCAGCACGTTGCCGAAGCGCACGGCAACGAGGCGCATGCCGGAGGCTGCTGCGACAAACTCGGCATCGCGCGACTGGGCATACATCTCGGCGAAACGCTTGGTCGCTCCCAGCATCGAGACGGGCTCGATCGCCTTGTCGGTCGAGATCATCACGAAGATCTTGGCATCAGCAGCGATCGCGGCATCGATGACATGCATCGAGCCGAAGACATTGGTCTTGATGCCCTCTGCCCAGTCGGCCTCGAGATAAGGCACATGTTTCAGCGCTGCGGCGTGGATCACGATGTCGGGGGCAAACGCCGTGAAGAGCGGCGTGATCCGGGCGCGGTCGCGCACATCGGCAAGCGCTCCCGAGATCCTTGTCTCCAGCCGATGAGCCGCGAGTTCCTCGGTGATCTGGAACAGCGCCGGCTCCGAGCTCTCGACCACCAGGAGCTCCGAAGCACCGAAGGCCGCGCAGCGCAGGCAGATCTCCGAGCCGATCGAGCCACCTCCGCCGGTGACGATGACGCGCTTGCCTTTCAGGAAGGACCCCAACCGATCGCGATCGATCTTGACCGAAGGGCGGACGAGCAGGTCCTCGATCTCCAGCGGTGCCAGCTCAGTCTCGGTCCCGCCTTCGCCGAAGGAATCGAGCCGCGAGATCGGCAAGGCGAGCCTGCGCGTCCGGGCGAGCCATTTGTCCGGCTCGGCTTCCGGTGCCAAGGCGCTCGAAGTGGCGACGATACGGCGGAACGGCTCACCGCGTTCGGCCGCGTCGCCAGCGACCGTCTCGATCTGAGACAGCAGACCAAGCACGGGAACGCCGCGGATCGACTGGCCGAGATCATCGGCGCGCGGTGACAGAATGCCAGCAGGCTTCAATTTGCGCATGGTCCCGGCTTCCATGGCGCGAATGACCATCTCGACCTCGACGCCGCGGCCGAGCAGCAGCGCGGGGAGCGCCGCGTCGCGCTCGGCATGCTGTTTGGAACGGGAATATTTGAGGTAGCGATAGGCGAGGCGCGGGCCGCCGAGCAGCGCGTTCTGCACAAGCCAATAGAGTGCGATGGTGATCTTGCCGAAATAGAAGGCGCCGTAGAGGCTCGGTGACAACAGGAGATAGTCAATCACCAGCAGCGACAGCGACAGGACGGTGACCGCCTTGACGATGTTCGACAGGTCCGGAAGCGAGGCGAAGCGCCATTTCGAGCGATAAAGCGAGAAAAACCAGTAGACCGCGCCAGCATAGGCGACGAAAAACGGCAGGAAGCTCGGCAGATAGCGCAGATGCTCATCGAGCTGCCCGCCCTCGAACCGCACCACGAAAACGGAAACGATTGCCAGCGCCGTGACCACGAGATCATGGACGATGACGGCGAGCTTCTTGGTATTCTGCTTGGTGAATAGGGCCATGGCCGGCGGGGTATCCCGCTCCCGTGCCGCMTTGTCAACGCGAAGCGGCAGGCAAAGAGCGCGCTGCGCGCGAAATCAAGCCTCCGCGTGCGAGACCTTGGCGCGCGAATAGCCGAGACCGGCGAGAATGAAATCGACCATCTCCTCGATGCTCGGCCCCGGCAGGCTCAGGCATTGCGAGATCAGCATCGGATGGCAGAAGGGCGTCATTGCAAAGCGCACGCAGGCGGTGGCGACTTGCGGGTCCATCGGTCGGAATTCGCCCGAAGCGATGCCTTCCGCCACGACACCGCGCAGGATGCCGTCATAGCGCCCGATATGAGCCTGGACGACCTCCCAGCTCTCCTCCATCGCAGCGGCGACCATCTCGTGCACCTTGTGGTGGTCGAGATAACGCAGCGAGTTGATGCGGTTGTTGGTGATCAGGATATCCCGAAGCCGCTCGGCAGCGGAACGCTTTTCCCGCGCAATCGCCGTAACGGCCGCCTCCATCTCGCCCATGTAGCGCTCGGCGACGGCCTCATTGATGGATTTCTTGGAGTCGAAGAACCGATAGACATTGGCGGGACTCATCCGCAGTGCCTTGGCGATGTCCGCCACCGTGGTCTTCTGGTAGCCGATGTCACGAAAGAAGCGCTCCGCCGTATCGACGATGCACTGCCTCGTATCCCGCTCAAGATGACTCAACTCGGTTTCTCGTTCAGTTGCTCAGCGATTTCGGGTGGGAATTGTTCATTATGATGAATTTCGTCATTCGTCAACTCCATGACGAATAAAGACTTTAGCCAAATCTTCCTGGCCTCTCTGACCGGTAGACGRCAAAACTGACCAGTTTGTCAATCCGTCCCCGGGCGGGTAGACCGGGGTGCGGTGAAAGTGTCGCAGGCTAGGCCGCGCCGAGGCGGCGCAACTCGATCAGCCGGATTGCACCCGCTCCTGAGCGAGGGTCCAGATCGCATCGATGTCGAGATGCCGGGCCAGATGTCCGGCCAGACGGTCGAGCGCCAATTCKACCTCATCCTCGTAATTCAGCGTCGAAGACAGCGTTCGGCCCGCGATGCCCGCAAGAATGGCGGCACGGACGGCATCTGAGGCAAAGGCGCCATGCAGGTAGGTGCCGATCACGCGCCCATCGGTCGAGGCTGCTCCCTCCCGCCGCTCACCAACCCGGAAGGGCGCGCGTTGCGTGTCGGCCCCCTCGGTGCGGCCAAGATGAATCTCGTAGGCCCGACCTGACGATGCGCTGGGCGCATGGGTGAAATCGACCTCACGCACGGTCTTGCCAGGCTCCAGCACCGTCTCGACCTCGAGCATGCCGAGGCCTGGAGCCTCACCTGCCGGTCCCTCCAGACCATGAGTATCCTGCACGGTACGCCCGAGCATCTGGTAGCCACCGCAGAGGCCGATGACATGACCTCCGCGTCGGCGGTGGGCAGCGAGATCGATATCCCAGCCCTCGGCGCGCAAAGCCGCGAGATCGCGGAGCGTCGTCTTTGAGCCGGGCAGGATGACGAGATCGGCGTCGCCCGGCAGCGGCGCGCCACGGGTCACCATGACCAGTTCGACGGCGGCCTCCAGTTTCAGCGGGTCGAGATCGTCAAAATTGGCGATTCCCGGCAGTACGGGTACCGCGACCTTGAGCACGGCGCCGGCCGTGCGCACGCCGGAGGTCAGATCGAGCCCGTCCTCGGCCGGCAGGCGGGACGCTTCGGCGAACCAGGGCACAATACCGAGGCAAGGCCAGCCAGTCGCCTGCGAAATCGTGGAGATGCCGTCCTTGAAGAGTGCTGCGTCGCCACGAAAGCGGTTGATGGCAAAGGCCCTAATCATCTCGCGATCGGCGGCATCGAGCACGGCATGGGTGCCGACGAGACTGGCGATCACGCCGCCGCGATCAATGTCGCCGATCAGCAGCGCCGGAACGCCGGCCGCGCGGGCAAAGCCGAGATTGGCGATATCTCGCGCGCGCAGATTGGTCTCGGCCGGTGAACCGGCTCCCTCGACGAGAACGAGATCGGCCCCGGCGCTCAGCCGCTCAAAACTCTCCAGCACTTTCGGCAGGAAATCGCCGCGCCGCGCAAAATCGCCCGACGCGAGGTGGCCTGCGACGCGGCCCTGCAGCACGATCTGGCTGCCTGTGTCGCTCTCCGGCTTGAGCAGCACCGGGTTCATGTCGACATGCGGCGGCACGCGGGCAGCGCGGGCCTGAAGAGCCTGGGCGCGACCGATCTCGCCTGAAGCGGTCGCTGCGGCATTGTTCGACATGTTCTGTGGCTTGAACGGCCGCACCCTGAGGCCGCGATCGGCAAAGAGCCGACATAATCCAGCGACGAGCAGCGACTTTCCGACATTCGAGCCGGTGCCGAGAATCATCAGGGCGGGGGTGGGTTTGGGCGCGGCCATGGCGCTTGCTTAGGCGGCGCTCAGGGCGCGGGCAAGCAGGCGGCGATGGAGAGGGAGGGTCACCGGTTCACGCCAATATCCCGCAGCTCCAAAGGGGCGAAGAAACCGCGGGCGCCCGTCGTGAACCGGCGAAACGGAGATAAGCATTGACCGCTGATGAATGTCAACATTCATCATTCCATATTCTGTCAGGAGCATGAGGGCTTGCTTGAGCCGGTGCACAGGGCAGCGGGACATGGTAGAGGCCCAAGCTCTCTCGCACCCAAACTCGACAAGATTGCGATGAACCCGATCTTCTCCGCCCTTCAGACCAGCGTCTTCGAAGTGATGTCGCGGCTCGCGCGCGAGACCGGCGCCGTGAATCTCGGCCAGGGCTTTCCCGACGACCCGGGGCCCGAGGATGTGCGGCGAAAGGCCGCCGAGGCGGTGATGAACGGCTGGAACCAGTACCCGCCGATGATGGGCCTGCCGGAGCTGCGTCAGGCCTGCGCCACGCATTACAAGCACTGGCAGGGCCTTGATCTCGATCCGGACAGCGAGGTGATGATCACCTCGGGGGCAACCGAGGCGATCGCCGGCGCCCTGATGGCGTTGATCACGCCCGGTGACGAGGTCGTGCTGTTCGAGCCGATGTACGACGCCTATGTGCCGCTGGTGCGCCGGGCCGGCGGCATCCCGAAATTCGTGACCCTAACCCCGCCGGCTTTCGGCCTGAGCGAAGAGGCGCTGGCCAAGGCCTTTTCACCAAAGACCCGGGTCGTGCTGTTCAACAACCCGCTGAATCCGACCGCGACGATCTTCAGTGCTGCCGATCTCGATCTGCTCGCCGATTTCTGCATCCGGCATGACGCCGTCGCGATCTGCGACGAGGTCTGGGAGCATGTCGTCTTCGACGGCCGCAGGCATGTACCGCTGATGGCGCGGCCGGGCATGCGCGAGCGCACGGTGAAGATCTCGTCGGCTGGGAAGATCTTCTCGCTGACCGGGTGGAAGGTCGGGATGGTGATGGCGGCGCCCAATCTGATGCGCGTGCTCGCCAAGGCGCATCAATACATCACGTTTACCACCCCGCCGAACCTGCAGGTTGCAGTCGCCTATGGGCTCGGCAAGGATGATTCCTATTTCGACGGGATGCGCGCCGATTTCCAGCGCTCGCGTGATCGTTTCGCCAGCGGGTTGCAGGGTCTCGGTTTCAGCGTGCTGCCAAGCGTCGGCACCTACTTCCTCAATGTCGACATCGCGCCGCTCGGCGAGACCGACGACATCGCGTTCTGTCAGAGACTTGTCACGGAGAACGGTGTCGCCGCGATCCCGGTCAGCGCCTTCTATGCGGAGGGCGCCGTCAAGACGGTGGTGCGCTTCTGCTTTGCCAAGCATGACGCGACGCTCGATGCGGCACTTGAGCGGCTCGCGGACTGGAGGAAAGCGGCCTGAGCCGCGGAAGCCCCGCTCTCAGCTCTTGCGTAGTGTCTCGACCAGCCTGCCGGCCTTGATCAACGGCGCCTCGAGGCGCTTGGCATTCGCGGCGTGTCCACTGGCCCGCAAGGCTTCGATCGCGGACATGATCTGAGCGAGGGCCTGCTCGGCCAGGCCCCGATCACGGCGGCGTTCGGCGAGATGCAGGGAAGCCTGTCCGTGACTGGCCGTGGTTGCCGCCCAAAGGGAGGGTACGGTCTCGCGCCGGCGCTCCTCAAGCGCGGCAGAGAACAAGGCGAGGGCCTCTTCGAGCACGACGGGCTCGCTATAGCGCTCGCCCATGGCCGCTAGCACCCCACCCATCTGATGCTGCAACTCGGCCCAGCGCAGAGGCTCCCGCGCCCTGTCGACGGTCTTGGCAACCCTGTTGAAGCCGTTGAAAGCCCGCTCGAGCAGGGCGAGGTCCTTCCGGCGCGAACCGAGATCGGCGCGCGCGCGAGAAATCAAGTGCTCGGCCTCGAGCCAACGCGCCTCGTCACGACTTCGATCCCAGCGAGCAAGGACATCGGCGAACGCTGCAACCGCTTCCTCCAGCAGATCATCGTCCGCGCTGGCCTCACCCAGCATCGAGGCAAGTCGGCCAAAGCGGACCTTCAATCCATGCCAGAGGGCCGGCGCTTCATCCCGGCGGAGGTCTTCTAATGCCGCCCGGCAAYGGCCGAGCGCCTCGACGCGTAGTTTGCCATCGCCGGACATCTCCGCAAGGCTCTCGAGCACGGCAGCGAAAGCGTCCTGGGCCCCGGCAAAGGCGACCGTATCCTCGAGGCTGTCGAAGCCCTCGAGCAAACGGCGCAGCAAGCCAATGGCCGCGTCATAGCCGTCTCGCCCACCGAAATCCTCGCTGATCCGCGCCAGCGCTTTCGCCTGGGCGAGAGCCAGGTCCCGACTGCGATCGAGATCGGCCAGACCGATGAGCGCAGACGCTTCGCCATAGCGGGCAGCGGCCTCGCGATAGGCCTCCGACGTCATGCGCAGAAAGCTGATCGCCGCCCGGTCGGTGCGGTTCCCGCCGGCCGTGAGCCGCTGGGCGACCGTCAGCGCCGAGAGATCGGTCGAGCCGCCGATCACTTGGAGCTCGGCCTGAGCCAGCGCCTTGTCCGCATCGGCGAAGCGGCCGGCGGCAAGCGCTGCCGCCGCCTCGCTTCGCAGATGCCGGGTGGCCTCGTCGCCAAGTGGATCGCCGAGTCGACCTGCTACTGCGAGGAAATCCTGCGCCTTGCGGTMAAGCAGCGCTTCCACGGGAAGCGCTGCGCCGGGTCGGCGCAGCCAATCGGCGACCATGGCCGGCAGCGCCACTGCCGGCAGGCCGTAGCGCACGGTGACGCGCACTAGGAGCGGCGCGATCTCCTCCGACCCGCTGATGGCATCCTCCCGTTCCAGATCAGCACTGGCGTCTCACTTCGCGGCGATGACCGCGATCTCGACCGTGAACTGCGGCGCGGCAAGCTTGGCTTCGACGGTGGCGCGACCGGGAGTCTGGCCGGCGACGACCCACTTGTCCCAGACGCCGTTCATCTCGGCGAAGGTCGACATGTCGGAGAGCCAGATATTGACCATCAGCAGCTTGGTCTTGTCGGTGCCGGCTTCGGCCAGGAGGCCGTCAATGATGCCGAGGATGTCGGCGGTCTGCTCGGCAACGCTCTTGCCGGCAGCCTTATCGGCGACCTGGCCGGCGAGGTAGACGGTGTTGCCATGCACGACGGCCTTGGACATGCGGGGGCCGATACCGATGCGCTGGATGCTCATGATCAGATCTCCTGAAGTAAGGGGCTTGCTGGTAGCCCGAGACATCCGCACACGCAAATCTCAAAATCCAAAAAGGTGAGGCAGCGCTCGCACATAAAACCGATACGCGTCTTGCTTGAGCCCAAGGCTATGACGCTGCGACCCAGCCGGCCCAGAGCGCAGCGTAGCGTGCAGCCTTGCCGATGAAGACGAGTAGCGTGAAGCGGCCGAGTGGGTAATTCAAAGTGCCGGCGACGACCGTCAGCGGGTCGCCGACAATCGGCAGCCAGGCAAGAAGCAAGGACGGCCAGCCAAAACGACCGAACCAGGCCTGGGCGCGGCCGAGTTTCGCAGGGTCCGGGCGCAGCCTGGCCGGCAATCTCTCCAGCCCGCCTTGCGTGATCAATCGACCGATCCACCAGTTGAGGACCGAACCCGCGGTGTTCGCGAGGCTCGCGACCAGGAACAGCGTCAGCGGTTCGGCACTCCCTGCCGCGAGCAGGCCGACAAAGACGGCTTCCGACTGCGCCGGAAGGATCGAGGCCGCAACGAAGGCGGCGCMCGCCATCACCGCGAGCGCGGACAAAGCCTCCATGCCGGTTTCTCAGAGGCGGCGCAGCGCGACCTGCTGGATGCGATGACTCGCGCCCTTGGTCAGGATCAGGCTGGCGCGCTGGCGCGTCGGCAGGATGTTCTCCTGCAGGTTCGGCATGTTGATCCCGGTCCATAGATTCTCGGCGATCGACAGGGCCTCCTCCTCACCGATCTCGGCATATTTGCGGAAGAAGGAGCGAGGATCGCGGAAGGCGGTCTGGCGCAACGTCATGAAGCGGTTGACGTACCAGCGGTGCAGATCGTCCTCATGCGCGTCGAGATAGACCGAGAAATCGAAATAGTCGGAGACGAAGGGGATGACCTTGCCGTCCTTCGGCATCCGGCTCGGCTGCAGAACGTTGAGGCCTTCGAGGATCAGAATATCCGGCCGCTCGACAGTGACCTGCTCACCAGGAACGACATCGTAGACAAGATGCGAATAGACCGGCGCCAAGACCGCAGGCCTGCCGGCTTTCACATCGGAGAGGAAACGCAGGATCGCGGAACTGTCATAGCTTTCCGGAAAGCCCTTGCGCTGCATCAACCCGCGCCGCTCGAGTTCGGCATTGGGCAGCAGGAAGCCGTCCGTGGTGACGAGTTCGACCTTGGGCGTATTCGGCCAGCGCGAGAGCAGCGCCTTCAATACGCGTGCCGTGGTCGACTTGCCGACTGCGACCGAGCCGGCGACGCCGATGATATAGGGAACCTTGACCTCGGCTTCTGCCAGCAGAAAACGCTGCGTCGCCTTGAACAGGCCTTGCGTGGCCGCAACGTAGAGCGACAGCAGCCGCGACAGCGGCAGGTAGATCGCGACGATCTCGTCCAGCGAGATCGGATCATTGATCGATTGCAGCTTGGTCAGGTCGTCGACCGAGAGCGTCAGCGGCGTATCGGCGCGCAGATGCGCCCACTCGTCCCGCGTGAAGGTCCGATAGGGTGAAACCAGATCGGGATCGGCCGCGGCCGGGATCAGACGTTGGTCCATGCTGCCGCGATCCGCATTCCAGACTTCGAGATTCAAGGCTCGGATATCCTCGACTGGACTCTGAGCACGCCGCCTTTTCGAAAGCCGGATCCGGCCTTCGGCAACATGGCTCAGGGTTTCCTCGCCGCCTTCTCAGCCAGACCGGACCGGGCGGTACGGGCCTCAAGCTGGCTCAACACATCTTGCAATGCAACATCGCGCGACGAAAGCACGACCAACAGATGATAGAGCAAATCGGCACTTTCGGCGATCAAAGCCTGCTTGTCGCCTTGCACAGCTGCAATCACGGTTTCGACAGCCTCTTCGCCGAGCTTCTTGGCGGCGCGCTCCGGCCCGCCAGCCAGGAGCTTGGCGGTCCAGGACTCTTCGGGGGAGGCCCTTCCCCGCTCGGCGACGATCTTTTCGAGATCGGACAGTGTAAAGCCGCTCATCGCTCAATCCAGCCGCATCGCCAGCCCTGCCGCCGCCATATGGGCTTTGGCCTGGGGGATGGTGAAAGTCCCGAAGTGGAAGATCGAGGCCGCCAGCACGGCACTGGCATGGCCCTCCCGCACGCCGTCGACGAGATGGTCGAGCGTGCCGACACCGCCGGACGCGATGACGGGCACGGAAACCGCATCGGCAATCCGGCTGGTCAGGTCAAGATCGAAGCCTGCCCCGGTGCCGTCGCGGTCCATCGAGGTCAGCAGCAGCTCGCCGGCGCCGAGCGAGACCACCTCGCGGGCATAGGCGACGGCATCGAGCCCGGTCGCATTGCGGCCGCCATGGGTGAAGATCTCCCAGCGCTCCGGCGCCACCTTCTTGGCGTCGATCGCGACGACGATGCACTGATCGCCGAACTTTTCCGCCGCTTCCTTGACGAAGGCACGCCGCTGCACGGCCGCCGTCATGATCGCGACCTTGTCGGCCCCGGCCAAGAGCAGCTTGCGGATATCGTCGACCGTGCGGACGCCGCCGCCCACGGTGAGCGGCATGAAGCAGGCCTCTGCGGTGCGCGTCACCACATCGAACAGGATGCCGCGATCCTCATGGCTCGCCGTGATGTCGAGGAAGCAGAGTTCGTCCGCGCCGGCTGCGTCATAGGCCTTGGCGGCCTCGACCGGATCACCGGCATCGACGAGATCGACGAATTTCACGCCCTTGACGACACGGCCGTCCTTGACGTCGAGGCAGGGAATGATGCGGGTCTTCAGGCTCATGCCGCCTTCCCCTTGTCCGCCTGAGCGATCCGCGCCAGCGCTGCGGCCGGATCGATGCGCCCATCATAGAGCGCGCGGCCCGTGATCGCGCCTTCCAGGATAGCGGCGTCGGGGGCACAGAGGCGCTCGATATCGGCCATCGAGGCGAGCCCGCCCGACGCGATCACCGGAATGCTCAGCGCCCCGGCGAGCGCGATCGTGCCGTCCCAGTTGATGCCCTGGAGCATGCCGTCGCGCGCGATGTCGGTGTAGATGATCGCCGCGACGCCCGCGTCCTCGAAGCGGCGGCCAAGATCAACCGCGGCAAGCGAAGAGGTTTCGGCCCAGCCTTCGACCGCGACGAAGCCGTCGCGCGCATCGATGCCGACGGCGACCTGGCCCGGAAAGGCCTTCGCCGCTTCGCGCACGAAAGCCGGATCCCGCACCGCGGCCGTGCCGATGATGACGCGGCGCACGCCCTTGGTGAGCCAGCCCTCGACGGTCGCGATGTCGCGAATGCCGCCGCCGAGCTGCACCGGAAACGCGACCCGGCCGAGGATGGCCTCGACAGCTGCAGCATTCATCGGCTTACCGGCAAAGGCGCCGTCGAGATCGACGACATGGAGCCATTCGAAACCCTGCGCCTCGAATTCCGCGGCTTGCGCAGCCGGATCATCATTGAAGACGGTCGCCTGGGCCATGTCGCCTTGCTTCAGGCGAACGCAGCGACCGTCCTTGAGATCGATGGCGGGGAACAGAATCACGGTGTCCATCCCAAGAAATTGGCAATCAGCTTCAGTCCGAGCTTCTGGCTYTTCTCGGGGTGGAACTGCGTGCCGGCGAYRTTGCCRYGCRCCACCATSGCRGTRACKGGCCCGCCATACTCGGTCAGCGCCAGCACATCCTCGGCCCGCTCCGGCGTCAGCGCGTAGGAATGCACGAAATAGGCATGCAGGCCGCCCGGACCGGTCTCGATGCCGGCGAGCAACGGATGCTCGTCCTGCGCATGCAGATTGTTCCAGCCCATATGCGGGATCTTGAGGCTCTCGTCGGTCGGCCTGATCAGGGCGACATCGCCCGGAATCCAGCCGAGGCCGTCCGTCACCGTGTATTCGAGCCCACGGCTTGCGAGGAGCTGCATACCGACGCAGATGCCKAGAAAGGGGCGCTGCTTGCCGCGGACGACGTCCTCCAGAACCTCGACCATGCCGGAGACAGCATCGAGCCCGCGGCGACAATCGGCGAAGGCGCCGACGCCCGGCAGGACGATGCGATCGGCCGCACGCACGACCGCCGGATCACTGGTGACGCGAATAGTGGAGGCAATGCCGGACTCGGCCGCCRCACGCTCAAAGGCCTTGGCGGCAGAGTGCAGATTGCCGGATCCGTAATCGATGATGGCGACGGACTGGGTCATCGGCCTTGCGCCTCAGGAAAGAGTCCGATCACCGGGACTGCGCTTGAAGACTGGAAACGCGCAGGAACCGGCGCGGCTTCGCGCGGAGCCGGCGCGGGCCGGCTTTCGAGAGCCCGCTCGAAATAGCGTCGTTCGGCGCTCGCGAGATCGGGAGCCTCGATCACATCGGCAAGCCGCCAGCCTTTCCGCAGCAGCTTGCGCGCGATCAGGTTCCGGCCTTCGAGCCCGAGGAAGAGCCCGATGACGAATTGCGCCAGCAGCGCCGCACCGCTCGCGAGCCCGAGATCGCTCTGCGCGTAATACACGGCAGCCCAGACCAGCGCGAAGACGAGCGTCGCCAGCCAGAGCCGCTTCGCCAGCAGCCAGAAGCCCGTGAAGAGGAAGGCTGCCCAGGAGAATGTCTCGGGCAGGAGCCGCGCCTGCTCGATATCGTCGCGCTCGCTGCCGGAACCGGGCGGCGGAATCAGGACCGTATAGAACGCCATGTCATGGCCCCTTATAGCGCGCCCTTGGTGGACGGCACGCGGCCGCCTTCGCGCGGATCGACCTCGAGCGCGTGACGCAACGCCCGCGCCAACCCCTTGAAGCAGCTCTCGGCGATATGATGGGCATTGTCGCCGTAGAGTGTCTCGACATGCAGGGTCAGGCCCGCATTGATCGCGAAGGCCTGGAAGAACTCGCGCACCAACTCGGTATCGAACGTGCCGATCTTCTCGGCCTTGAAGCTCGTGCGGAACACCAGAAAGGGCCGGCCGGAGACGTCGACGGCGACGCGGGTCAGCGTCTCGTCCATCGGCAGATGCACGTCGGCGTAGCGGCGGATGCCCTTCTTGTCGCCGAGCGCCTGCTTTACCGCCTCGCCGAGCGCGATGCCCGCATCCTCGACCGAGTGGTGATCATCGATATGGGTGTCGCCTTTCACCGTGACCGCAAGATCGATCAGCGAATGGCGGGCAAAGAGATCGAGCATATGGTCGAAGAAGCCGACGCCTGTCGCGATCTCGGCCTTGCCCGTGCCGTCGAGCGAGAGCTTGACCGAGATAYCGGTTTCATTGGTGCGGCGCTTCACTTCGCCCGAACGCATTTGAAAAGCCCTTGTGACCTTGCTGGCCGGTGCTTTAGCGCGCTTTCCGCTCGACTGAAATCAGCCGAGCGACAAGAATTCGCGCCAAAGTGGCTGCTGAAGCATGTTCTCGTCGCAAAAGTGCATCCCACTTTTGCGGGACATGCTCTAGCAGCGCGTTGACGCTCACGCCACCCGGCCGATTGTGCAGCGCCTGAAAAGCCCTACATCTGGCGAACGGCCGGAAACACTGGAAGACGCTCTGATGGATAACGACAACAAGGCCCCCGTGATGCACGCCACCACCATCCTGATGGTGCGCAAGGGCGGGCGCGTGGTGATCGGCGGCGACGGGCAGGTCTCGCTCGGCCCGACCATCATGAAGGGTAACGCCAAGAAGGTGCGCCGCCTCGCCAAGGGTGCGGTGATCGCCGGCTTCGCGGGCGCAACAGCCGATGCCTTCACCCTGTTCGAACGGCTGGAGACCAAGCTCGAGCAATACCCGACGCAATTGCTGCGCGCCTGCGTCGAGCTCGCCAAGGATTGGCGCACCGACCGCTATCTGCGCCGGCTGGAAGCAATGCTGCTGGTCGCCGACAGGGAGGTCAGCCTGCTGATCTCCGGCACGGGCGACGTGCTGGAGCCGGAAGCGGGCGAACATGGCTCGGTGATGGCCATCGGCTCCGGCGGCAACTTCGCCCTGGCAGCGGCGCGCGCGCTGGTCGATGTCGAGCCCGACGCCGAGACGATCGTGCGCAAGGCGATGAAGATCGCCGGCGACATCTGCGTCTACACCAACCACAGCCTCGTCATCGAGAGCCTCGACATCGCCTGATGTCCGCTGACGCCCAATCGGAAGTATCCATGACCTCTTTTTCCCCCCGTGAGATCGTCTCCGAGCTCGACCGCTTCATCGTCGGCCAGAAGGATGCCAAGCGTGCCGTCGCCATCGCGCTGCGCAACCGCTGGCGCCGTCAGCAGCTCGAAGGGCCGCTGCGCGAAGAGGTCGCTCCCAAGAACATCCTGATGATCGGGCCGACCGGCTGCGGCAAGACCGAGATCGCGCGCCGGCTGGCGCGCCTCGCCAATGCGCCCTTCCTCAAGGTCGAGGCGACCAAGTTCACCGAGGTCGGCTATGTCGGTCGCGACGTCGAATCGATCATTCGCGATCTCCTCGAGATCGGCATCAGCCTCGTCCGCGAGGCCCGGCGCAAGGATGTCCAGGCCAAGGCACATCTTGCAGCCGAGGAGCGCGTGCTCGACGCGCTGGTGGGGTCGACGGCCAGCCCGGCGACGCGCGATTCCTTCCGTCGCAAGCTGCGCGCAAACGAACTCGACGAAAAGGAGATCGAGGTCGAGATCGCCTCTGGCGCGAGCTCGACCCCGATGTTCGAATTGCCCGGCATGCCCGGTGCCTCGATCGGCGCGATCTCGCTCGGCGACATGTTCGGCAAGGCTTTCGGCCAGAAGGGCAAGCCGCGGCGCATCCTCGTCAAGGATGCCTATGGCCCGCTGATCGCCGAGGAGAGCGACAAGCTGATCGACCAGGACGCGATCGTCCAGGATGCCATCCGCGAGGTCGAGAATAACGGCATCGTCTTCCTCGACGAGATCGACAAGATCTGCGCGCGCGAGGGCCGAGGCGGCGCAGACGTCTCGCGTGAGGGCGTACAGCGTGACCTGCTGCCGCTGATCGAGGGCACCACGGTTGCCACCAAGCACGGGCCGGTGAAGAGCGACCACGTCCTGTTCATCGCGTCGGGGGCCTTCCATGTGTCGCGCCCGTCCGACCTGCTGCCCGAGTTGCAGGGACGCCTGCCGATCCGCGTCGAATTGCAGCCGCTCGATGTCGAGGATTTCAAGCGCATCCTGACCGAGACCGAGGCGAGCCTGATCAAGCAGACGGTCGCACTGATGGCGACCGAGGAGGTCACGGTCGACTTCACCCCGGACGCGATCGACGCCATTGCCCGCATCGCCGTCGCGGTAAACTCCACCGTCGAGAATATTGGCGCGCGGCGGCTCCAGACCGTGATCGAACGGATTCTCGACGAGATTTCATTCACGGCCACAGACCGCTCGGGCGAGACCGTCACGATCGACGCGCCCTATGTCGAAGTGCGGATCGGCGACCTCGCCAAAAATGCGGATCTGAGCCGGTTCATCCTGTGATGCAGCCACCGGCGGAGCCGAGTCCTACCGGGTCGCGCCTTGCGCGCGATTCGGCGGTGGTCGGCGCTGCCACGGTGCTGTCGCGCCTGCTCGGCTTCGCCAGAGATGTGCTGATCGCGCGCCTGCTCGGTGCCGGCCCGGTCGCGGATGCCTTCCTGGCAGCCCTGCGCCTGCCCAATCTGGTCCGGCGCGTGCTCGGCGAAGGCGGACTGAATGCGCCCTTCGTACCGCTCTATCTCGACATCAAGGCTTCGCGCGGCGAAGCGGCGGCTCGTGGCTTCGCCGGAGAAGCCACGGCGCATCTCGGTCTGCTGCTGCTGGTGCTGATCGCATTCGGCGAAATGTTCACGCCCTGGCTGGTGCTGGGGCTGGCCGGCGGCTTTGCGAACGAGCCCGAAACGCTTGCGCTGGCCAGCCATTTTACCCGGTTGATGCTGCCTTTCCTGCTGCTGACGACGCTCGCCGCGTTGCTGGCTGCGCTGCTCAACGCCGAGCGCCGGTTCACGACGGCGGCTCTCGCGCCGGCATTGATGAACGCCATCCTGCTCGGCGTGCTGCTGGTCCAGCTCTCGCGGGGCGCAGAGGCCATGGTGAGCGCCAGTCTGCTCGCCATCTTCGTCAGCCTGACCGGGTTCGCCCATCTCGGCCTGATCCTGCTTCGATTGCACAGGATCGGGCTGCCGCGCCTCAGTCTGCGCTGGTCGCCTGACATGAGCCGCCTCATGCGCACCGGCGGCGCGACCCTGCTCGCGGCATCGAGCGCACAACTCGTCCTGCTGGTTGCGATGCAGATCGCCTCGACAGAAGGCGGAGCGGTCGCGGCGCTCTATTACGCCGACCGCATCTTCCAGCTGCCGCTCGGCTTCGTCGGCGTCGCGATGGGCACCGTCGTGCTTTCCGAAATGGCGAGCCATGAGAGTGCGCGGGACGATGCCATGCTCGGTCGTGCGCTGGCGCTCGGATTGGCGCTTGCCGTGCCGGCGGCCGTCGCGTTGGCCGCGCTGGCCGAGCCGATCGTATCGGTGCTGTTCGAGCATGGCCGTTTCGGCCCTGAAGATCGGGTGCGCACAGCAGGAGCCCTGGCAGCTTTCGCGCTCGGTCTTCCCTTCGCGGTGATGGCAAAGGTCTTCGGTCAGGTCTATTTCGTCCGGCGCATGCCACGTATCCCGCTGCTTGCTGGACTAGCCGCCGTCCTGGTGGCCGTTTTCTCCGGCTATGGCGCTGCGCCCGGCAAGGATGCCGCGACCGTCGCCGCCCTCGCAGCAAGCCTCGCCTTTGTTGCCCAGGCCGTTCTGCTGTCGCTCCATCTGCGGCGCCAGGGCCTGTGGCGGCCGAGCCTTGCAAGCCTGCGGCCGATCATCGCCATACTGGGCGCCAGCGCCATCATGCTGGGCGCGCTCCTCCTGCTTCTGCCGGCGCTGACGACCTCGCTCGCCCCGGGCGAGCCCCTGCTGTTGCGGATTGCGTCCCTGGCCGCGCTCTGTCTCGGCGGCCTCGCGGCCTATGGCCTTGCTGGCGCCCTCTTCGGCGCTTTCGGCCTCCCGCACTTGCGCCTTGCCCGCGCTTCCGCCAGAACGCCGCGTTCCTGATACCCGCTCGCGACAATGGAGCGCCTGATGGCCGAATTTCCCCAACGCGTCTTTTCCGGCATGCAGCCGACCTCGACGCTTCACCTCGGCAATTATCTCGGCGCGCTCACGAACTGGGTCGCGATGCAGGAGAGCTATGACTGCGTGTATTGCGTGGTCGACATGCACGCTATCACCGTCTGGCAGGACCCTGCCGAGCTGACGCGTGCCATCCGCGAGGTCACAGCGGCCTATCTCGCCGCCGGCGTCGACCCGAAGAAGAGCATCATCTTCAACCAGAGCCAGGTCGCGCAGCACGCCGAACTTGCCTGGGTGTTCAACTGCGTTGCCCGCCTCGGCTGGCTCAATCGCATGACCCAGTTCAAGGAAAAGGCCGGCAAGGACCGCGAGAACGCCTCGGTCGGACTCTACGCCTATCCGAATCTGATGGCGGCCGACATCCTGCTCTACAAGGCGACGCATGTGCCGGTCGGCGAGGACCAGAAGCAGCATCTCGAACTGGCGCGCGATATCGCGCAGAAGTTCAACAATGACTTCGCCGAGCAGATCGCCGCTCGCGGCCTCGGCACCGGCGAGCTCGGCTTCTTCCCGCTGCCCGAGCCGATGATCCAGGGCCCGGCGCCGCGTGTGATGAGCCTGCGCGACGGCACCAAGAAGATGTCCAAGTCGGACGCATCCGACTATTCCCGAATCAATCTGACCGATGACGCCGAAACCATCGCGCAGAAGGTGCGTAAGGCGAAGACCGATCCCGAGGCCTTGCCATCCGAGGAGAAGGGCCTTGAAGGCCGGCCCGAGGCCGAAAATCTCGTCGGCATCTATGCCGGCCTGAGCGGCGAAAGCAGGGCAAAGGTGCTCGGACAGTTTGGCGGCGGACAGTTCTCGGCCTTCAAGGCGGCGCTTGTCGATCTCGCCGTGACGAAGCTGGCGCCGATCGCCGGCGAGATGCGCCACCTGCTCGCTGACCCCTCCCATATCGATGGTATTCTCGGGCAAGGCGCCGCGCGCGCAGCAGAGATTGCCGCTCCGATCATGCGCGACGTCAAGGACGTGGTCGGCTTCGTCCGCGGCCGGTGACGCAGGTGGGCTTGCGCTGACGTTGCGGCGCAGGCCACCATGGGCTCTCCCGAAGCGGCGGCAGGTTTGAATCGATGGTGACGCGACGGCGGTCCTATGAAACGGGCCATCGCCCGAAATTCCTCGCGGTGGTCGACGATAGCGAAGAATGCGCCAAGGCCGTGCGCTTCGCCGCGCGGCGGTGCGCGCGTATCGGCGCCTCGATCGTGCTGCTCGGCGTCATCACTCCGCCCGAGCACGAGACCTGGCTGGGTGTCGGTGAGGTGATGCAGGCCGAGGCGGAAGCGGAAGCCGAACGGCTGCTGGACGATGCGGCGGCAACCGTGCGCGCGCTCGCCGGGCTCGAGCCCGAGAAGGTTGTCCGCACCGGCGTGAAGTCGGACGAACTCGTCAAACTGATCGAGGCCGACGAGGACATCTCGCTGCTGGTGCTCGCCGCCGGCACCGGGCGCGACGGTCCAGGCCCGCTGGTCAGCGCACTCGCCGGCAAATCGGCCGGCACCTTCCCGATCCCGGTCGCAATCGTGCCCGGCCATCTCGAGGACGAGGAGATCGACGCGCTGGCCTGATCCGCAAGGCCGGGTTGGCGCTGGAATGATTCCAGCAACGCGCCTATATCGGGCTCAGGAACGGCGGCCTTGACCCGCCGGCACCGGAGGCCACCATGTTCATCCAGACTGAAGCCACGCCGAACCCGGCGACATTGAAATTCCTGCCCGGACGCACCGTCATGCCGGACGGCACCCTGGAGCTGCGCGACGCCGAGCAGGCCGACCGTTCGCCGCTGGCCTTGCGTCTCTTCGCCGTCACCGGCGTCTCCGGCGTCTTCCTCGGTTCCGACTTCATCACGGTCACCAAGTCGGGCGGCGAATGGCCGCATCTCAAGCCCGCGATCCTCGGCGCCATCATGGAGCACTTCATGTCGGGTGCGCCGGTCCTCTCGGACGGCTCGAAGGCCGATGTCAYGGACGAAGGCGAATTCTTCGCGCCGGAGGACGCCGCCACCGTCGAGACGATCAAGGATCTGCTGGAGACACGCATCCGCCCTGCGGTCGCCGGCGATGGCGGAGACATCACCTTCCGCGGGTTCAAGGACGGCGTCGTCTATCTCGCGATGAAGGGATCCTGCTCGGGCTGCCCGTCCTCGACTGCGACGCTGAAGCACGGCATCCAGAATCTGCTGCGCCACTTCCTTCCGGATGTGCGCGAAGTCGAGGCCGTCTGATATTATTCGCCTGGGCATGATCTTGTCCGAACGCCGTTCTGCATTCCTCAGGATCGTGACCTGATGCGCATTCTCGCCATCGACACCGCGCTTGGCGCCTGTTCCGCCTGTGTCCTCGACATGGGCGAAACCACGCCCCTAGCACGCGAACAGGTTGCGATGGATCGCGGACATGCCGAGGCGTTGATGCCGCTGATCGAGCGGGTGATGAACACCGTCGACGGCGGGTTCGCCTCGCTAGACCGCGTCGCCGTGACCATCGGGCCGGGCAGTTACACCGGCCTGCGCGTCGGAATCAGCGCCGCACGCGCCATCGCGCTGGCTGCGGGAATCCCCGCCGTCGGCGTGACCACGCTGGCGGCAACCGCCGCGCCCCTCATTGGCAGGGAGTCGGGCCGCGTCGTCGCCGCCGCGCTGGACGCCAAGCATGGCCAGGTCTGGTTCCAGGCGCTGAGCTCGCAGGGCAAGCAACTCGTTTCGATTCGGCAGGTCAATTATCGGGATGCTGCGCGCGCGATCGGTGCCGGTCCGGTCAGCCTCGTCGGCTCCTCGGCGCTCGCCGTTGCGAATGAGGCCTGGGCGATCGGGCTCGATGCACTGGTCATCGACGATGCCAAGGCTCCGGATGTGACCTGGGTCGCACGACTGGGCCTTCTCGCCGATCCTGCCGCCGCGCCGCCGCGCCCGCTCTACCTCAAGGAGCCGGAGACGACACCGCAGGATCGCGCCCGCTTGCCGCGGCGCTGACGGCGTCCATTTCGACGTTTTGCCGGCTCCCGGGAACATGCGATCAAGCGGCATGGATTGGCTGCGTAAACTTCTGCACCCTCACGCTGCGCCGGCGCGGACAGCGCGCCTCGACGTGCGGCATGCACGCCATGTTGCGGCACTTCATCATCTCGGCGGCTTCGCCCGCGGCTGGGAGCCCGGAGAATGCGCGGGGCTTCTGGTGGACAGCGCCGTCGTCGCCGACGGCGTGTTCGCCGGCAACGAGCCTAACCCCGCCGGCTTCGTGATGTCTCGACGGGCCGTGGACGAGGCCGAGATCCTGAGCATCGTCGTCTCGCCCCGCCAGCGCGGCAGCGGACTTGGTCGCGCATTGCTCTCGGCCCATCTCAGCCAACTCGCTGGCCTGGGCGTCGCCCATGTCTATCTCGAGGTGGAAGACGGCAACGCCGCTGCCGACCGGCTCTACCGGCATTTCGGCTTTCGCGAGGTCGGGCGGCGCAAGGGCTACTATCCCAAGGCCGACGGCACGCGCGCCACCGCCGTCACCATGCGGCTCGATCTCGCGTGACAGCGGCAGCCACGTCGTCCATGAAGCGCACCGGATTTCTGTCCTTCACACTTTCGCGATCCGCGCGACGGGAGCCACGCCCCGCATGAATGGTTTACGCCCCGGCGCGATCCTGCGGCTCGTCCTGCTCGGTCTCGGCACTGTCGCGCTTGTCCCGGTGCAGCTCGTCGCATTGCGCCTTGGGCCACGCCATGGCTGGACCGTGCCGCTGTGGTTTCATCGGCTGGCCTGCACCTGCCTCGGTGTCCGGCGTCATGTCCGCGGCACCCCGCCGCCGAAGGGCGCAGGCGGACTGATCGTCGCGAACCATGTCTCCTGGCTCGACATTCCAGTGATCGGCGCCGCGCAGCCGCTTTCCTTTGTTGCCAAGGCCGAGGTTGCGACCTGGCCGTTGATCGGCTTCCTGGCCGCAGTGCAGCGCACGCTGTTCATCGACCGAACGCGCAAGACCGCAACCGCCGGCATCACCGCCGAGATGGGCAAGCGAATTTCCGACGGGCAGGCCGTGGTGCTCTTTGCCGAAGGCACCACGGGCGACGGCACGAGAACATTGCCGCTGCGGTCTTCCCTGCTCGGCGCCGTTCACGAAGCGCTCGGCCGCAATGACAATAACGGCGACATCACGGTCTATCCGCTCTCGATCACCTATACCGGCTTTCACGGGATGGCGGGCGGACGCGTCGAGCGTTCGTCGCTGGCGTGGTATGGCGATACGGAGCTCGCACCCCATCTTAAAGCCATGCTCAATTCCGGTGCGATCGACGTTGAGCTCGCATGGGGCGAGCCGATCCGCATGGGCCACGAGACCTCGCGGAAGGTCGCGACCCGGCGGGCGGAGCAGGCGATCCGCCGCGCTCGTCGCGAGGCGGTGACCGGACGGCCGGTCTCGTGAAGGTCATTGCGCGTATTGGCGCGGATGTTGCTTTGTGAAGGGCGCATAGCGCGAGGTCATTTTCACGGCGCGCGATCCAGAGTAAGGAGACGGTTTGGAGACCCGATCCGAAACGATGAAGAAAGTCCACATCAAGTCCTTCGGCTGCCAGATGAACGTCTATGACGGGCAGCGCATGGCCGACATCCTTGCCGCGCAAGGCTACGAGGAGACGGCGGCGCCGGAAGGCGCGGACCTCATCCTGCTCAACACCTGTCATATCCGCGACCGCGCGGTGCAGAAGGTCTATACCGAGCTCGGCAAGCTGCGCGACCTGAAGAACGGCCAGAACGCGGCCGGCCAGGAGACGAGAATCGTCGTCGCCGGCTGCGTTGCCCAGGCTGAAGGCGCGGAAATCCAGCGCCGGCAGCCTGCCGTGGACCTCGTCGTCGGCCCGCAAGCCTATCACCGGCTGCCGGAGCTGCTGGCGGAGGCGAAGCGCAAGCGCGTCGTCGACACGGACCTGCCGATCGACGACAAGTTTGGCTTTCTGCCAGCGCCGAAACCTGCGGCCATCCGGGGCCGCGGCATCTCGGCTTTCGTCACCATCCAGGAAGGCTGCGACAAGTTCTGCGCCTTCTGCGTCGTCCCCTATACGCGGGGCGCCGAATTCTCGCGGCCGGTCACGGCACTCGTCAGTGAGATCGAGCGGCTGGCCGATGCCGGCGTGCGCGACGTCACGCTGATCGGCCAGAACGTCAATGCCTATCATGGCGAAGGCCCCGACGGGCAGATCTGGGGCCTGGCGCGGCTGATGCACCGCGTCGCCGAGATCGCAGGCATTGCCCGCATTCGCTATACGACGAGCCACCCGCGCGACATGGACGACGATTTGATCGCCGCCCATCGCGACCTGCCGCAGGTCATGCCGTTCCTGCACCTGCCGGTGCAGGCGGGCTCGGACCGCATCCTGGCAGCCATGAATCGCAAGCACACGGCGGACGAGTATCGCCTGTTGATCGAGCGCGTGCGCAAGGCGCGGCCCGACATCGCGTTGTCCTCCGACTTCATCGTCGGCTTCCCCGGCGAGACCGAGGCGGATTTCGCCGAGACGCTGCGGCTGGTCGAGGATATCGGCTTCGCTTCGAGCTACACCTTCAAATACTCGCCCCGTCCGGGCACGCCCGCGGCCGAGCTGGAGCACCAAATCGCCCCGGAAGAGATGAGCGAACGGCTGCAGCGCCTGCAGGAGCGCGTCGAGCATCACCGGCAGGCCTTCAACCACGCCATGGTCGGCCGCACCGTCGATGTCCTGTTGGAACGTGCCGGACGTCACCCGGGACAGCTTGCAGGGAAATCGCCATACCTTCAGGCTGTGCAGATCGACACCAAGGCGAATCAGATCGGCGACATGGTGAAGGTGCTGATCGAACGGGCTGGCTCCAATTCGCTGTTCGGCCGTGAGGCCGGGCCAGAGGAGCTCGCCGCGTGACCGCCAGATCACCAGGCCCAGCTTTCGAGCCAGCTCTCAATRCCTGTCATCAGGATGAGATCGACGCGTCCGGATATGCCGAAGGACTACCCGGCCTCACGCCCCTGTTCGGCCGGGCACGCGCGCCAGGGAGACGACTCTATTGGCACAGACTGACCAGGTGACCCCGAGATCCGATCGAGAGCCGCGCCGCGAGGGCGCATCGCCACGTGTCGAGAGCCTGACACGCGACGGGGTCCCCGCCACGGAAGTCGTGTTGTCCTTCGAGGATAACCGGCTGGCGAGTCTGGTCTTCGGTCAATACGACCAGAATCTGGCTCATCTTGAGCGCCGGCTCGGTGTCGTGATCAGCCCGAACGGCAACCATGTCACCGTCAAGGGCCCGCGCGAGACGGCCGAGCAGGCCGGGCGCGTGCTGAAGACGCTCTATACCCGCGCCAAGGCGGGCGCTCCGCTCAATCTCGGCGAGGTCGACGGAGCCATCGAGGAAAGCAACGTCCAGCGTTCGCTGTTCCCGGCGGAAAATACCGGCAAGGCCTCGTTCGAGGCGATCGTCACCCGCAAGCGCGGGCCGGTGCGGGCCCGGAATGCGGCGCAGGATGCATATCTGCGCCAGCTCAAGCGCCACGAGCTCGTCCTCGCGGAGGGGCCGGCCGGCACCGGCAAGACCTGGCTCGCGGTCGGGCATGCCGTCTCGCTGATCGAGCAGGGCGTGGTCGAGCGCATGGTGCTGTCACGTCCGGCCGTCGAGGCCGGCGAACGCCTCGGCTTCCTGCCCGGCGACATGCGCGAGAAGGTCGATCCCTATCTGCGCCCGATCTATGACGCGCTGAACGACTTCATGGAGGCGCGGCATGTCGAGCGCGCCCTGCAGACCGGCATGATCGAGATCGCTCCGCTCGCTTTCATGCGCGGACGGACCCTGACCAATGCGGTCGTGCTGCTCGACGAGGCTCAGAATGCGACCTCCGTGCAGATGAAGATGTTCCTCACCCGGCTCGGCGAGGGCTCGCGTATGATCATCACGGGCGATCCGAGCCAGATCGATCTGCCGTCGGGACAGCGCTCGGGATTGGTCGAGGCCGTGAGGCTCTTGGCCGGTGTGGAGGGCGTCGGCCATGCCCGCTTCGAGGAAGGCGACGTGGTCCGGCACGATCTCGTGCGCCGCATCGTGATGGCTTACGAGGATGCTTCCCGCCGAGAGCGGGATGAGCGCGAGGAGCGTGCCCGGTCCGTCGTCGCCGAGGCGGCGCCTGAAGACCACAGCGAGGGTCTGCGGCGCACATTGTCGCGGGAGAGGCCGCGATGAACGATCGACCTCGTTCGCGGCGCTGCGCGCCGCGAACGCAAAGCCTCGCGATCGACATCCGCCTGCAGTCGCGCCGCTGGCGCGAGCTCGCGGACCTGCGCGAGCGCGTCGCCCGGGCAACGGAGGCTGCGCTCACCGTCGCCGCCATCAAGCCGCTGGCCGAAGCAGAGCTCAGCCTTCTCTTCACCGACGACAAGCGCATCCGCATCGTCAATCGCGACTGGCGTGGCTTCGACAAGGCGACGAATGTGCTCTCCTTTCCAGCCGCCACGCCGGAGCGCATAGGCTCGAGCCCCGTCCTCGGCGATATCGTGCTGGCCTATGAAACCGTTGCGCGCGAAGCCGAGAGCGAAGGCAAGAGCATGGGCGACCATCTCAGCCATCTCGTCATCCACGGCCTCCTGCACGTGCTGGGCGAGGATCACGAGACCGAAGCCGAAGCGACGCGGATGGAAGGGCTCGAGATCGCCGCGCTCGCGAGCCTCGGCATCGCCAATCCCTATGCCGGCACCGAACCAGAAGCCGCTCMAGCGGCACAGACCAAGGCAGATCACCCCGTACCA
>NZ_JBFTLD010000044.1:0-34202 GCF_056396265.1 Allobosea sp. 05T422_2
ATAGGCGCCGAGTTCACCGTCCAAGGCCTTCCAGACCGCATCATAGTTCGGGAAGGCGAAGCCGATGCCGCTGAGCGAGGCGTTCGGAACCAGTGTCGAGAGGATCAGCGGCGAGAGCGTGAAGAACTCGACGCCGCCCGAACGGACCTGGCTCAGCATGTCGGTGTCGGAACCGAGCTGATTGTTCGGGAAGATCTGGATGACGACCCGGCCCTTGGTGTCCTGCTTGATCTTCTCCGCTGCCTCGTTGGCGCGGATATTCATCGGGTGCGCGACGGGCAGGTTGTTGGCGTATTTGTAGGTGAATTCAGCGGTCTGCGCCTCGGCCCTGCCGATATGGAAGGAGCCGATGGTGGCGGCAGCGGCGGTGCCCTGCAGCAGAGTGCGGCGTGAGATGGTCATGAGCGTTTCTCTCCCTGTCGATGTTGCTTTCACGCCGCCGCTGGTTTGCTTCGCGACGACGGGATCTCGGTTATCCTAAATTCTCGCGTTCCGGACCGCAGCCCTGCAACCCTCACTGCGATGGTGGCGACCATGCCGGAGCATCAGAGCACCCAGGTCGACAGGCCGGGCACGACTGCAATGACGACAAGGCCGATCAGCAGCGCGACGAGATAGGGCCAGATCGCGCCCATCGCCTCATCCGGCGAGACATTGCCGATCTTGCAGGCGATGTAGAAGCCGATTCCGATCGGGGGGGTCATCAGGCCGATATTCATCGCCGTGACCACCACCATCGAATAGTGCACATCGTTGATGCCGAGATTCTTGGCGATCGGGAACATCAGCGGCGCCATCAACACGATCGCGGGCAGGCCTTCGAGCACGCAGCCCAGAACCAGGAAGACGACGATCGTCACTGCCATGAAGGTCAGCCAGCCGCCCGGCAGGCCGGCCATGAAAGTGGCGAGGTCGCGCGCGAAGCCGGTCTGGGTCAGGGCCCAGGCCATGGCGAGCGCGGTGCCGAGGATCATCAGGATCGCGCCCGAGAGCGCCGCCGTCTCGACCAGCATCGCGTAGCATTTGCGCAGGCCGATGCCGCCATAGAGGATGATGCCAATGACGAAGGCGTAGAGCACCGCAATGGTCGAGACCTCGGTCGCGGTGGCAATGCCTCCGCCGACCACGCCGCGGATCAGGAAGGGCAGGACGAGAGCCGGACCCGCGACCAGAGCGGTCCGCCCGATCACGGCCATGGGCGCGCGCCGCACGCCCTTCATGTCTTCGCCGATGGCTTTCCAGCGTGCCAGCAGCGCCAGTGCGACGAGGAGCACCATGGCGATGCCGAAGCCGGCATTGAACAAACCGGCGATCGAGACGCCCGCGACCGAGCCGAGCACGATCAGGACGATGCTCGGGGGCACCGTGTCGGCCATGGCCGCGCCGGTCGAGAGCAGGGCGATGAGCTCCTTGGGCTGGTAGCCGCGGCGCTTCATCTCGGGAAAGAGCGCGGGCGCCACCGTTGCCATGTCGGAGACTTTCGAGCCCGAAATGCCCGAGACCAGGAAGAGTGAGCCGAGCAGCACATAGGACATGCCGGCGCGGACATGGCCGAGCATCGAGGCGAGGAAGTCGACAATCGCCTTGCCCATGCCGGTCGCATCGAGAATGCAGCCGAGCAGCACGAAGATCGGCACGGAGAGCAGGATGATGCTCGACATGCCCTCGTCCATGCGTCCGATCATCACGATCATCGGGACATTGGTGCTGAAGGCGAGGAAGGCGAGCGTACCCATACCGAAGCAGAAGGCGATCGGCACGCCGGCAGCGAGGCAGAGTGCCACCGTGACGACGAGGAAGATCAGGATGTTGGTGTAGCCGAGACCCTTGAAGACCGGCATCAACCCCCAGCAGGCGGCGGCGAGCCCGGCCACGAGCGCGACGGCGACGATCAGGTCCGGCAGCCTCGCGGTGCGGATGGCATGGCGAACCGTCAGCACGAACATCATGGTGATGCCGCATGCGATGGCCGACACGCGCCAGCTGTTTGGAATGTTGAGCGCGGCCGAGGTGACGTAGGATTCCTCGATTGTGTAGTCGATCGCCGGGTGGATCATGGCCGCGAGGAAGGCGGCAACCACGACCAGGGCCAGCGTCTGCACGAACTGGCTCATGCGCTCAGGCATCATGCCGATGAAGAGCGTCAGCTTGAGATGCTCGTTGCGATCGATCGCGATCGCAGAGCCGAGCATGGCGAGCCAGAGGAAAGAGATCGAGGCGGCTTCGTCGATCCAGACAATCGGCAGGGAGAAAACATAGCGCGTGGTGACGCCGAGCAGCAGCAGCCCGACGATCAGGAGCAGCAGTGCGGCGCTGATCATCTCGATCGGCCGCATGATCGCCGAGCCAGTGCGGATTGCATCCGTATCCAGCGGGTTCTCTGAAGGAACAATGCTCTCGCTGAGCTGTGCCATGCCCGGGCTCAAGCCTGCGTCCGCACGGCAACGCCGGAGCGTGCGCATGTCGGAACGGAACCGCAGCGGATATCCGCTTCAGTCATGGCGTTGGCCTCCGGCCAGCCGGAATCCCGTGACAACATCTGCCCTTCCTCCCGCGCGCCGATCTTGTGAACGTTCTTGAGGCCCGGCGCGGTCCATACTGTGGATGAATGATCCAGCGGACGTGGCCAAGAATACACGAGCAGGCCTGCGTTGCAATCTATCTGAGCCCGAACTAGGCTGCTGAAAACAACCAAAGGGTCCATATTATGGACTGTCTCTGAGGCCGCAGGATGGAACATTTCGTTGCATCAGCCGGTGATCTCTCGGGTTCGCAGAGTGTCGATCGGGCCTTGCGGCTCCTGGCTTTGATCGGTCGTGAGCCCGCGGGCGGGTTGCCGCTGAGCGATATCGTCATCGAAAGCGGGCTCAACAAGCCGACGGCGCGGCGGCTGCTGCTCGCCCTGATGCGCGCGGGACTCGTCGAGCAGGAGGCTGTGTCGCGGCATTACTGCCTCGGCGAGGAGGCTTTCGTGCTGGGCGTGCTGGCCGCGCGCCGGCACGGGCTGCTCGAACTGGCCATGGAGAGCCTGAGGCGCCTGTCGGAGATCACCATGGATACGAGCTTTCTCTCGATCCGGCGCGARAATTACTCGGTCTGCCTGCATCGGGAGGAAGGAACCTATCCGGTCCGGACCCACGCGCTGCAGACTGGCCAGCAGCACCCGCTCGGGGTCGGCGCCGGCTCGCTGGCCATGCTGGCAGCGCTGCCGGACGGCGAGGTAGAGCGGGTCATGGCGGCGAACGAGAAAGCGCTGCTGACGCAGTATCCCGGTTTTCCGCCTGACGAGATCCGCGCCGATCTGGCGTTGGCCCGCGAGCGTGGTTTTTCGCTCAATCCCGGCCGGCTGGTGGCCAGTTCCTGGGGCGTCGGCATCGCCTTCCGCTATCCGGACGGCCGCGTCGCCGGCGCACTCAGCCTGGCGGCGATCGACAGCCGCATGGTTCCCGCGCGCCAGGTCGAGTTGGCGCGCCATCTTTCGACCGAGGCCGAGAGGATGGAGCGCCTGCTCGCGCAGATGTTCGTCCGCAAGACATCCCAAGGCGGCAGCCCGCAGCAGGGAGCACGCCCAATTACAAAATCGAGGAGCGTCTGACGTGACCGAAGCCCTTGCCAGCCAGGCCGCCCCGCGCGGCGGCGTCGCACCCGTGACGCGCCGCGTGATGAACCTTGCCCATATCGTCACCCAGAATGCGCGCCGCTTCGGCCAGCGCCCTGGCTTCATCTGGGGGGACAGGCAGTGGAAATGGGCCGAGATCGATGCGCAGGTTTCGGCGCTGGCCGCGGCGCTGGCGACGCGAGGCATCGGCAAGGGGGACCGCATCCTGGTTCATTCGAAGAACTGCGAGGCGATGTTCTTCTCGATGTTCGCGGCCTTTCGGCTTGGTGCCGTCTGGGTGCCGACCAATTTCAGGCTGCTGCCGGACGAGGTCGCCTATCTCGCGACGGCGTCCGGTGCGAAGGCCTTCCTGTGCCATGGCGATTTTCCGGAGCATGCTGCGGCGGTCGCCACTGCTGAACCCGCGTTGGGCTTTACCTGGCGTATCGGGGCAGGAGCTTTTGGCGAGGCCGAGGTCGGCGAGATGATCGCGCGCCATGCTGGTGCAAGCGTTGCGAATGCCGCGGTCGAGCGTGATGATCCCTGCTGGTTCTTCTTTACCTCGGGGACCACGGGGCGCTCGAAGGCCGCGGTGCTCACCCATGGCCAGATGGGTTTCGTCGTCACCAATCATCTCTGCGACCTGATGCCGGGAACGACGGAGTCGGATGCATCGCTCGTGGTCGCGCCTCTCTCGCATGGCGCGGGCGTGCACCAGCTCGTCATCTCGGCGCGCGGCGCGCCGACGATCCTGCTGCCGTCGGAGCGTTTCGACGTCGACGAGRCCTATCGCCTGATCGCGCGCCACCGCATCACCAATATCTTCACCGTGCCGACGATCCTGAAGATGCTGGTCGAGCATCCGGCCGTCGACACGCATGACCACTCCTCGCTGCGCTATGTCATCTATGCCGGCGCGCCTATGTATCGCGAGGATCAGAAGGCGGCGCTTGCCAAGCTGGGCAAGGTGATCGTGCAGTATTTCGGGCTCGGTGAGGTCACCGGCAATATCACGGTGCTGCCGCCAGCCCTGCATGATCCCGAGGATGGCCCGAATGCGCGTATCGGGACCTGCGGCTTCGAGCGCACGGGAATGCAGGTCCAGATCCAGGATGATGAGGGGCGTGAGGTCGCGGCAGGGGAGCAGGGCGAAATCTGCGTCGTCGGCCCGGCCGTGTTCGCGGGCTACTACGACAACCCCGAGGCCAATGCGAAATCGTTCCGCGACGGCTGGTTCCGTACGGGTGACCTCGGTCACATGGACGAACAGGGCTTTATCTACATTACCGGGCGCGCGTCCGATATGTACATTTCCGGCGGCTCGAACATCTACCCGCGCGAGATCGAGGAGAAGATCCTGACCCATCCGGCAATCGCGKAGGTGGCCGTGGTCGGCGTGCCCGATCCGGTCTGGGGCGAGATCGGTATCGCCGTCTGCGTCGCATGTTCGGGGGCGCAGGCCAGCGAGGCCGAACTCGCCGAGTTCCTCTCGACCAAGATCGCCCGCTACAAGATGCCGAAGCGCTTCCTGTTCTGGGAGGCGCTGCCGAAGTCGGGTTACGGCAAGGTGCCGAAGCGGCTGGTCAAGGACGAGCTTGAAGCGCGCGGCGAACTCGCCCGGATGCGGGGCGAAAGGTGATGCGGCAGATCATCCAGCCCGGTCCCGCTGCGCCTGAGCGCATTCAATGGATCGAAGCGCATGGCCGACGCTTCAGGATGTCTCTCGCGGCCGGGCTTCCGCTTCTGGAAGCGGTGCGCCGCGGCTTTGCGGCAATGGGCTTCACCAGTGGCGTGGTCACGGTCGATGGGCTCGTCCTAGGACCCTTCGCMTATGTGATGCCGGCGCTGTCGAAGACACCGGAGCATGCCGCCTTCTATAGCGACACGTTTCGGCCTGCCGGCGTGACGCGCGTCGAGACGGGGGCGATGACCTTCGGTATGCGTGATGGAGCGCCCTTCTTCCACTGCCACGCGCTCTGGACGGAAGCGGACGGCAAGGTCAGCGGCGGTCATATCCTGCCGGACGACACCGTGCTCGCGGAAACGGTCACCGTACCGGCGCTGGGCCTCGATGGCGCCGGTTTTGCCGCCGCGCCCGATCCGGAGACGAATTTCAAGCTGTTTGGCCCGGTCGCAGTGCCATTCTCCGGCGCTTCGCGCGAAGGGCGTTATTTCGCCCTGCGTGTGGGCCCGAATGTCGATTTCACCACGGCGCTGGAAGAGTTCTGTGCCGAACGCGGCATCCGGCGTGCCGTCATCCATGGCGGCGTCGGCAGCACCATCGGCGCGCATTTCGAGGATGGCCGGATCGTCGAGAATTTCGCGACCGAAGTCGCGATTCAGGCCGGGGTCATCGAACCCGCGCAGGGGCGACTTGCCGCAGAGATCGATGTGGCGCTGGTCGATTTCACCGGTGCGATGGCGCAGGGCCGTCTGAGACGTGGCGACAATCCGGTGTTGATGACCTTCGAGCTGGTACTCGAGGCCTTGTAGGCGCCCAGAGAGGCAGTCCCACCGAAGCCTTCGGTCGGCACCGAAGTGTTTCCAGGTGTCAGCGCGTATTCGCAGGCGCAGTCTCCCGCCCACCCAGCAAGGGCGGGAGCCAGCCATGAACATAGCTTCGATCAACACAGCGCGCGCCATCGCCGCGGGCGAGGTCATGCGGTTGACGGAAACGGCCGAGACGCCCGGCTTGCTGGTCCGGCGTGCGGCTGGGGCCGGGCCGAGCGTCGTCTACGTTCATGGCGCGACCTTTCCGTCGGCCTTTCTGTTGCATACCGCTTCGACGGGCGTTCCTGGATGGACGACCTGCAGGAGCGCGGCTTCGATGTCTGGAGCTTTGATCTCGCGGGCTATGGCGGCTCGGACAGGCCCGCGAGCTTCCTTGCCCAGGCGCCTGACAATGCGCCATCCGGGCGCGCGCCAGAGGCCGCAAAACAGCTGGCGCGGGTGATCGAGCACGTGCTGGACCTAACCGGACGGGCCCGAGTGTCGCTCATCGCGCATTCCTGGGGCAGCATCGTCGCCGGGCTCCTTGCCTCGCTGCATCCGGAGCGTGTCGAGCGACTGGTCCTGTTCGGGCCCATCGCGCAACGCAAGACCCCAGGCCTCCTTGCGCCGGAGAGCATCGGGGCGTGGCGTCTCGTCTCGGTTGCCGACCAGCTCGCGCGCTTCATCGAGGACGTCCCGCATGGCCACTCCCCGGTCCTGATCGAACCCACGCTCGCAGACTGGGGTCCAGCCTATCTCGCCAGCGATGCGCAAGCCGCAAGCAGAAGGCCTGAACCGGCGGTCAAGATTCCCTCCGGGCCTCGCGCCGATATCGCCTCGGCCTGGTTGGGGCGGCTCGGCTACGACCCGTCTCGCATCACGGCGCCGACCCTGATCGTGCGCGGCGCCTGGGACAGCCTGTGCAGGGAAAGCGATGCGCAATGGATGCGCGGGCGGCTTGGCACGAGCGAAACCCGAGATGTCGTCATTCCCGAGGGCACGCATCTGATGCATCTCGAGCATGCGCGCTCCGGGCTCTTCGAGGCGACGGGGGCCTTCCTCATGAAGAGAGGCTCATGAAGATTTGGCTTTGAATCGCCTCCGCCTGGCTATTCGCCGCCCCGCTTCCTTGCGATCTCCTGGTCCCGCAGATCCTTGCGCCTGATCTTGCCGGTCGGCGTCATCGGCAATTCCGTCACGAACTCGATCTCGCGCGGATACTGGTAGGCSGCGAGGCGCGATTTGACGAAGTCCTGGATCTCGGCGGCGAGCGCCGCCGAGGCGGTGATCTCCGGTTTCGGCAGGACAAAAGCTTTGACCACCTCCGTCCGCAGCGGGTCCGGACTGCCGACCACGGCAACCATCAGCACGGCGGGGTGGCGGATGATGCAATCCTCGATATCGCCGGGGCCAATGCGATAGGAGCCGCTGGAAATGATGTCGTCATCACGGCCCTGGAACCAGAAATAGCCGTCTTCGTCGCAGGCGCCGGTATCGCCGGTGACGAGCCAGTCGCCGAGGAATTTCGCCGTTGTCGCCTCGGGTTGGCGCCAGTATTCCAGCATCATCACGGGGTCAGGTCGCGCGACCGCAATCAGCCCCTGCTCTCCAGCAGGCAGGACCGCGCCCTCTGGCGAGATCACCGCGACGCGATGGCCGGGAACGGCGCGCCCCATCGAGCCAGGCTTGACCGGGAACAGACTGGCGCAGTTGGAGACGATCAGATTGGCTTCGGTCTGGCCGTAGAATTCGTTGACCTCGAAGCCGAAGGTTTCCTTGCTCCAGGCTAGCATATCGGCGCCGAGTGTTTCGCCGCCGGTGCCGATCGAGCGCATCGCATAGGCGAAGCGCTCTCTTGGATTGTGAACCTGCCGCATCAGCTTCAGCGCTGTCGGTGGCAGGAAGGCGTTGCGGATGCTGTGGCGCGCCATCAGGTCGAAGGCTGCCTCGGGATCGAATTTGCGGGCACGCGAGGCCAGCACCGGAACGCCGAAATAGAGGCTCGGCAGCAGAACATCGAGCAATCCGCCGGCCCAGGCCCAGTCCGCCGGCGTCCAGAACAGGTCGCCGGCCTGCGGGAAGAATTCCTGCGGCAATTGCACGCCGGGTAGATGGCCGAGCAGCACACGGTGGGCATGCAGCGCGCCCTTGGGCTTTCCCGTGGTGCCGGAGGTGTAGATGATCAGCGCCGGATCGTCGGGCGTGGTGTCGAGAGGCGTGAAACTGTCGGACGCCTTGTTCAACTCGCTCCAGAAGTCGAGGTGGCCTGCGCCGTCGATCAGGACGATCCGCCTGAGTTCCGGCAGGCTCCCGCGGATCGCCTCGACCTTGGCAATGTTCTCGCCATCGGTGATCAGCGTGCAGGCGCCGCTATGCTGCAGCCGGTGTTCAAGCGCATCCGGTCCGAACTGGGTGAAGAGCGGCAGGGCGATCGCACCCATCTTGTAGATGGCGAGATGGGCCATCGCCGTTTCCGGGCGTTGCGGCAGCAGGATGCCGACGCGCTCACCCGGTTTGACGCCATGGGCACGCAGCATATTGGCGAGCCGGTTCGTGTCGAGCTTGAGCGCGTCGAAACTCATCGTCGCGACGCCGTGCCCCTGGTCTTCATAGATCAGCGCCGGCTTGCCACTGCCGTCCGCGTGGCGGTCGCAGGCTGCGACGCCGATATTGAACCGCTCGGGGATCTGCCAGGCGAACCGCTCAAAGGTCTCGCGATAGCTGGGGMGCCGTTCCAACATCAGCCTTGATCCCCAGTGCGGCGCTTCATCAGCAGCTTGAGATGGCCGGTCTGGATGTGCTCGCCGCGCTGGTTGTGCACCTCGAGGCGCAGGGTGACGATGCCGCGGTCCGGCTTGCGGCTGGGTGTCTTTTCGACGGCTGTGACGACGGCATGGACCGTGTCGCCGACCTTCACCGGCCCGGTAAATGTCCAGTGCAGATCGAGCAGGCCCATGGTGGTGGCATCGATCAGGTTCTGCTGCGACATCAGGCCGATCGCCATGGCGAGCGTCAGGGGGYCGTGGGCGATGCGCTCGCCGAAGGGCGTGCCTGCGCAATACTCGCTGTCGACATGCAGCGGGTTGAAATCGCCGGAAAGGCCGGCGAACAGCGTGATGTCACCCTCGCCGACKGTACGCCCGCGGGTCGTGACGCTGCTGTCGAGGTCAAAGTCCTCGAAATGGAGCCCCATCCGTTCCTCCCGGCTTTTGCTCATTCTAGCGTGCTGGCGCGGGTTGCTGGCAAGGCCGAAGCAGAGCTCATTTGCTCACCGTGGTATTGCACTGTTGGCGACACTCGGTTCTCACTTGCATCGACATCGAGGGGGACGCTCGCTCGGTTCCCGACACCTGGCCTGAGGACGAAACGCCGTGAGCACACCGATCTGGATCGAAGCCGCGATCAACGGCCCCTGGGGCAGGGAGCGTCAGCCCGGCATTCCGATCAGCATCCCCGAGATTGTTGCCGACGGCATTGCGGCGGTCGAGGCCGGGGCGGCCATTGTCCATCTTCATGTCTACGACCTCGTGACCGGCCGCCAGCGCGACGACTGGGAACTCTATGCGCRGGCGATCGAGGGCATCCGCACCAAGGTCGATGCCATCGTCTATCCGACCATCCCGATCGTCGGCTCCGGCTATGCCGGCGATATCGTCGGTTCCGGCCGTTACTGGCATCTGGAGGAGCTGGCGAAGCGCGGCCTGGTCGAGTGGGGCGTGCTCGATCCCGGGTCCTGCAACTGGACGACCTTTGCCGGCATCCCACAAGGCGAGGCAGGCTTCATCTACCAGAACCCCGGCGAGCATATTCGCGAGGGCATGGAGGTGGCGCAGCGCCATAAGGTCCATCCGAGCTATGCCATTTACGAGCCAGGCTTCACACGCCTGGGAGCTGCGCTGGCCAAGGCCTATCCCGGCATGCCGATGCCGATCTACCGGCTGATGTTCTCGGACGCCTTTGCCTGGGGCTTCCCGCCGAAGTCCTATGCGCTCGAGGCCCATCTTGCGCTGCTTGCCGAGGTTGCGCCGCAGGCGCCCGTGATGATCGCGGGGCTGGGCGTGGAACTTGGCAACCTGATCCCGCACGCGGTTGCCCGCGGTGTGCATGTTCGTGCCGGACTGGAAGACGCGCCCTTCGGCGAGACACGGAACAATGCCGCGCTGATCGCGGAAGCTGTCAAACGGGTCGAAGCCGCCGGTGGACGGGTTGTCGGTGCGGCGGATGTCAGGGCCGACCTCGCGGCGCGGGTTGGATAGAAACCAGCGAATCTGGACGGGAGGTGACTGCTGGTCAATCCAGGTTCAAGTGGTGCTGGCCACCTGCGCGGAACGGAGTTTGCAAACGTCGCATTGAGGAAGCTGGGCTCCTCTGGACGGCATCGATGCCGCAGTTGAAGAGCAACGTGTACTGCCCGAAAGGAGGGACGCCATGACCAATCCTGGCGCCAGGACGAGAACGGACTCCGCTTCGAGGATCGTCCAAGCGTCTCCACAAGCCATCTACCGCGCCTTCGTTGACCCCAAGTCGTTGGCGTCCTGGAACCCGCCACGCGGCATGACGGGCGAGATCCTCGCATTCGAACCGCGGGTCAGCGGACGCTATCGCATGGTCCTGACCTATGAGGCATCGCAGCATTCAGGGGCCGGCAAGACCTCGGAGAACACCGACATCGTTCAGGGTCGTTTTCTGGAGCTGATTCCGGACGAGCGGATCGTACAGTCGGTTGAGTTCGTGTCGGAGGATCCGTCTTTCGCGGGTACGATGACGATGTCATGGAGCCTCGCTCCGGTCGGGAGCGGCACAGAGGTCACCATCCTCTGCGAGAACGTGCCCGCGGGCATCCGGCAGGAGGACCACGATGTGGGTTTGAGGTCGACGCTGGCGAACCTTGCGGCCTTCCTCGAGTGAAGGGCGCCGGGCGCGCACGGTACCGTGCTGCGCCGACGGGGCATGATGTAGCATTGGTTCTGCCGTGATCGTGCCCTACATCCTGGGCGCGACCCTGCAGCCAATCCTGTGAGCGACATGTCCGAACGCGACAGCGAAGCCAATCGTTTCTCCGCCCGCGCAGCCCGTTACGCCCGCGTCGGGGCGAATGTCGGTGGGGTCGCGGCACGCATTGCCGGGACGCGGCTGCTCGGACTGGAAGGCCGCAATCTCAGCAATGCCGAGGCGCTGGCCAAGGCGCTGGGTGGGCTGAAGGGGCCGATCATGAAGGTGGCGCAGCTCGTCGCCACCATTCCCGACGTCGTGCCGCCGGAATACGCCGCCGAGCTGCAGAAGCTGCAATCGCAGGCGCCGCCGATGGGGCCGGCCTTCGTCAAGCGCCGCATGATGGCGGAGCTCGGGCCGCAATGGCGCATGCGCTTCGCCGAGTTCGACCTGAAGCCTGCGGCGGCAGCGTCGCTCGGCCAGGTGCACCGGGCGACGACGCATGATGGCGTGCCGGTCGCCTGCAAACTGCAATATCCGGATATGGAATCAGCGGTCGAGGCCGATATCGCCCAGCTCGACATCCTGTTTGCGCTGCATCGACGCATGGATCCGGTGATCGACACCACAGAGATCGCCAAGGAGATCGGCGCGCGGGTGCGAGAGGAACTCGACTACGTCCGCGAGGCGAAACATATCGCGCTTTACCGCGCGATGCTGGCCGAGACGTCGGACGTGCGCGTGCCGACGCTGGAAGCCGGGCTGTCGACCCGCCGGCTCTTGACCATGCACTGGCTCGAGGGTGACCGAATCCTCGACCATAAGCAGGACGGGCAGGAGTCCCGCGATCGGATCTCGACCGCGATGTTCCGTGCCTGGTGGCGCCCCTTCAGCCATCACGGCGTCATTCACGGCGACCCGCATCTCGGAAACTACACGGTGTTCTCGGAGGATGGTGCGCCACAAGGCATCAACCTGCTCGATTATGGCTGCATCCGGATCTTCCCCCCCTCCTTCGTCGGCGGGGTGGTCGATCTCTATCGCGGCCTCCTGGAGAATGACCAGGCGCGCGTGATCCACGCCTATGAGACCTGGGGCTTCAAGGGGCTGACCAAGGAGTTGGTCGACACCCTCAACATCTGGGCGCGTTTCATCTACGGGCCGTTGCTGGAGGACAGGGCCCGGCGCATCGCCGAAGATGTCAGCCCGGCGGAGTATGGCCGCAAGCAGGCCTTCCAGGTGCATCAGGCGCTGAAGAAGCGCGGGCCGGTGACCGTGCCGCGTGAATTCGTCTTCATGGACCGCGCCGCGATCGGCCTCGGCGGCGTCTTCCTGCATCTCGATGCCGAGCTGAATTTCCATCGCCTGTTCGAGCAGGAAATCGAGAATTTCTCGACCGAGCATGTGGCTGACGTTCAGGCGAAGGCACTCGATCGCGCCGGATTGGCCGCTGCGCATTGACGGGGATGTTCGTTCCGGCATCCCCGCTGTTACCAGGGCTTTGCAGAGCAAGCGGTTTCACTGCCTGAAATGCCCCTGAAACAGGCGGCGATGGCGTGTTGACGCGTTGCCAGACCCTTCGCTGGTGCGCTACACGGCAATGAGACCTTTTTATGCGGGAACAGTTTTTATGGCCCACCACGGACACAGCGCAGCCGATGCTCCGCAGATGGATTATCCGGAACACGAGCGGACCTATCGCGGCTTMGTCCACATGGCCGAAGTTACCACTGCAGCCTGCCTTGCCATCGTCGCGGCGCTCGCCGTGGGCGGAACCAAGCATGCCTGGGGTACTGCGGTCGTCGGAACGCTCCTGACCCTCGTCGCCACAGGCGTCGGCATTGCCGCTCCCTCGCTGTCCTGGCGTGCACCGGCGGTTCCGCTGGTTCTGATGCTGCTCGCGCTCCTCCTGATGTAACGCCGGAAAGGCCCCGCCTGCCATGCGCATTGCTGTCCCAGCCGAAACGCAAGGGACGGAAACCCGCGTCGCCGTGACGCCGGAAACCGTCCGCAAGTTCATTGGCCTCGGGGCCGATGTCGCAGTGGAGAAGGGAGCGGGGCTCGCTTCCGGTATTACCGACGCGGACTACCAGGCTGCYGGCGCGACCACCGCCAAGAACGCCAAGGAGGCGCTGAAGGGCGCCGATATCGTTCTCAAGGTGCGCCGCCCGGCCGAGAGCGAACTCGCCGGCCTGCCGGCGGGCGCGCTCGTCGTCGGCATCATGGATCCTTACGGTAACGAGGCCGCAGTCGAAGGCCTTGCGAAGGCCAATGTCGCTGCTTTCGCCATGGAATTCATGCCGCGCATCACCCGTGCGCAGGTGATGGACGTCCTGTCCTCTCAGGCCAATCTCGCCGGCTATCGGGCCGTGATCGACGGCGCCGCCGAGTATGGCCGGGCTCTCCCGATGATGATGACGGCGGCAGGCACGGTTCCCGCGGCGAAGATCTTCATCATGGGCGTCGGCGTCGCCGGCCTGCAGGCAATCGCGACTGCGCGGCGTCTGGGCGCCATCGTCACCGCGACCGACGTGCGCCCCGCCACGAAGGAACAGGTCGAGTCGCTCGGTGCGAAATTCCTCGCCGTCGAGGACGAGGAGTTCAAGCAGGCGCAGACCGCCGGCGGCTACGCCAAGGAAATGTCCGCGGAATACCAGGCAAAGCAGGCCGAGCTCACCGCCGGCCACATCGCCAAGCAGGACATCGTCATCACGACCGCGCTGATCCCGGGCCGCCCGGCGCCGAAGCTGATCACCGCCGCGATGGTCGAAAGCATGAAGGCGGGTTCGGTGATCATCGATCTCGCCGTCGAGCGCGGCGGCAATTGCGAGCTCGCCAAGCCGGGCGAGATCGTGACCACGCCGAATGGCGTCAAGATCGTGGGCCATCTGAATGTGCCCGGGCGTCTGCCTGCGACATCCTCCAGCCTCTACGCCAAGAATCTCTTCGCCTTCGTCGAAACGCTGATCGACAAGGGCGAGAAGAAGCTCGCGGTGAACTGGGACGACGAGCTGGTGAAGGCGACTGCGCTGACCCGGGACGGCGCGGTGGTTCATCCGAATTTCGCGCCGAAGGCCTGAAGCATCGCTAGGGGGAGTGTCCGACCATGGCTAATCCGACACCTGAACAAGCGCTCGAGCAGGCCCGCTCGGCGGCTGCCCTCGCGAAACAGGCTGCAGAACTGGCGGAGCGCTATGCCGAGCAGGCTGCGGCCGCCGCCGGTGCCGCTACCGGCGTGGACCCGACGGTCTATCGGCTTGCGATCTTCGTGCTCGCGGTCTTCGTCGGCTACTATGTCGTCTGGTCGGTGACGCCGGCACTGCACACGCCGCTGATGTCGGTGACCAACGCGATCTCCTCCGTCATCGTCGTCGGCGCGCTGCTCGCCGTTGGCGTGAATGCGGCGCCTGCTCTGGGCGATGGTCCGATCTGGGCCAAGATTTTTGGCTTCGTCGCGCTGGTCCTGGCGTCCGTGAACATCTTTGGYGGCTTCCTCGTCACCGAGCGCATGCTCTCGATGTACAAGAAGAAGGGCTGAGCGCACATGGCCGCTAATCTCTCCGCCCTTCTCTACGTCGTCTCMGGCGTCCTGTTCATCATGGCCCTGCGAGGCCTGTCGCATCCGACAACCTCGCGTCAGGGCAATCTCTACGGCATGGTGGGCATGGGCATCGCCATTGCCACCACCGTGATCTTCTATCCGCCTTCCGGCTTCTCCGGCTGGTTCCTGGTCGTTCTCGGCATCGCTATCGGCGGCGGCATCGGCGCCTACATGGCCCGGCGCGTGCAGATGACCCAGATGCCGCAGCTCGTCGCCTTCTTCCACTCGCTGGTTGGTCTGGCGGCAGTGCTGGTCGCGGCAGCGGCGCTCTACGCGCCGGAGGCCTTCGGCATCGGTCAGGTCGGCAAGATCAAGGGCGCAAGCCTGTTCGAGATGGCGCTGGGCTGCGCCATCGGCGCGATCACCTTCACGGGCTCGATCATCGCCTTCCTGAAACTCGACGGGCGGATGAGCGGCAAACCGATCATGCTGCCGCAGCGCCATGGCATCAATATCGGCCTTGGCATCGCGGTCATCGTGCTGCTGCTGTTCTTCCTGAAGACCGAGAGCCACGTCGCCTTCTGGCTGATCGTGCTCCTCGCCTTCGCGCTCGGCGTGCTGCTGATCGTACCGATCGGTGGCGCGGACATGCCGGTCGTGGTCTCCATGCTCAACTCCTATTCGGGCTGGGCGGCTGCGGGCATCGGTTTCACGCTCGGCAACATGGCGCTGATCATCACCGGTGCGCTGGTCGGCTCTTCCGGTGCGATCCTGTCCTACATCATGTGCAAGGGCATGAACCGGAGCTTCATCTCGGTCATCCTCGGTGGCTTCGGCGGCGAGACCGCTGGCCCTGCCGGTGGCGCCACAGAGGCTCGCCCGGTGAAGCAGGGCTCGGCMGACGATGCGGCCTTCATCATGAAGAATGCCGGCAAGGTCATCATCGTGCCGGGCTACGGCATGGCGGTGGCGCAAGCCCAGCATGCGCTGCGCGAGATGGCCGACGCGCTGAAGAAGGAAGGCGTCGAGGTCAAGTACGCCATCCACCCGGTCGCTGGCCGTATGCCCGGCCACATGAACGTGCTGCTCGCCGAAGCGAACGTGCCCTATGACGAGGTTTTCGAACTCGAGGATATCAACTCCGAGTTCGGCCAGGCGGATGTGGCCTTCGTCATCGGAGCCAATGACGTCACCAACCCTTCGGCCAAGACCGATCCGCAGTCGCCGATCTACGGCATGCCGATCCTTGATGTCGAAAAGGCCAAGACCGTGCTCTTCATCAAGCGCGGCATGGGCTCGGGATATGCCGGCGTCGAGAACGAGTTGTTCTTCATGCCCAACACGATGATGCTGTTCGGGGACGCCAAGAAGGTCACCGACGAGATCGTCAAGGCAATGGCGCACTGAGCCGCCGGACCCACGGCAAGTTGCGAGGGGCCGGCGTCTCGCTGGCCCTTTTCTTTTGGAGTTTCAAACGGTGGGCATCACGATCAGACCGATGGCGGAGGCGGACCGTCCCGCCGTGCTGGCGCTGCTGCTGGAGCTGACCGCCCATGAGGCGGGCCTGAGTCCGGCGCGCGGGACCGGGCCGGAGGTGGCCGCCGCCTGCCTGGCAGATGATCGTGAGAAGGCGGACGAGACCGGGGGTGTGCTGATGGTCGCCGAGAGCGATGGCCGCGTCGTCGGCTATCTCGCGCTGCAGCTTGCCCGGACCGGCCCGTTCGTACACGAGCACCTGCGCGATCACGTCTATATCGAGAATATCGTCGTTGGCGCCGCGGAGCGTGGGACCGGCATCGGTCAGATCCTGCTGGCGGAAGCCGAGCGCTTTGCGCGGGCGACGGGGCGCAAGGTCCTCCATCTCGGTGTGCTGGAGGGMAATGACCTCGCGCTCAGGGCTTATCGCCGCGCAGGCTTCGAGACGGCCTCCGTGGACATGATGAAGGTGCTGGAATGAGCGTGGCCGTGCCGCCGCGGTGATCGGGGACCATGATMGGCATGAAGCTCATTCGCCTTCTCGCGCTCGCTGGGCTTGTCCTCTATCTGACCTTTCTGGCGCTGCTCTATGTCGAGCAGCGCGAGCTTTTGTATCCGCGCGACCCGACACGTGCAGACATCGCTGCGGCCAATCTGCCAGGTGTCGAGGAGACGACGCTAACTGCTGCCGATGGCGAGCGGCTGATCGCCTGGGTGGTGCCGCCGCGCGAGGGCAAGCCGGTGCTGCTGTTCTTCCACGGCAATGCCGGCAATTTCGCGAGATCCGCCCGCCAGGCGCGCTTCCGTGGCCTGACCGAGGACGGGACCGGGCTCTTCGCCGTGAATTATCGCGGCTATGGCGGGTCGAGCGGCGCGCCGTCGGAAGAGGGGCTGCTGCTCGATGCGCGTGCGGCCTATGACGCTGCCGTCTCACGCTTTGGCGCCGATCGGCTGGTTGGCTATGGCGAATCCCTGGGCACCGGTGTTGTGCTCAAGCTTGCAGCGGAGCGCCCGCTCAAGGCCGTGATACTCGAGGCGCCCTATCTGTCGGCAGCTGCAGTGGCGCAACTCGCCTATCCCTTCGCACCAATCGGCTGGCTGATGAAGGATCAGTTCCGGTCGGACGCCGTCATCGGCCGCGTCACCGCGCCACTGCTGGTGTTGCACGGTGGCCGCGATGCCGTCATTCCCTTCGCGCAGGGGCAGGCACTCTACGACATGGCGAACATGCCCAAGCGCTTCGTCCGCTTTTCCAGCGGTGGCCACCAGGACCTGCCGGCGCATGGTTCGCTGCCCGAGATCCGGGGCTTCCTGGCCAATCTGACGAACGGTGCCGTTGCCGGCCAAGAAAGCCGCGCCGTCGAGTAGCGCGGCGGCCTGGCGTTATGGTCAGCGGAAGAGGCTGCCTCCGCCGAGGCGCGCCTGGCCGGCGCGGGCGGTTGCATTGTTGCTGTCCAGGCTCAGGGCGCGCTGATAGTTCTCGGCCGCTTCAGTCTTCTTGCCGAGCTTTTCGCTGGCGAGTCCGCGACCGGCCCAGGCTTCGGCGTTGCGGTTGTCGACATTGAGCGAAGCCGTGAAGTCCTCGATCGCCTGCTCGAACTTTCCGACCGCGATCAGGCTCTGGCCGCGGGCCGTATAGGGCGGGGCGTTATAGGGATTGCGATCGATGACCGAGTCGAAATCGGTGATCGCATGCTGGTGCTGGCCTTCCTTCTGATAGACCAGACCACGGGCATGGAAGGCTTCGGCCGATTCTGGATTCAGGCGGATCGCGGTGTTGAGGTCGGACAGCGCCTGCTGACTGTTGCCCTGCTGGCGCAGCAGGTTGGCACGCCCGATATAGGCCGGGGCATAGTTCGGGTTGGCTGTGGTGGCGCGGTTGAAGTCTGCCATCGCCGCGTCATTGCGGCCGCTCTGGCGCAGCGCCAATGCGCGATTGGTATAGGCCGAGGCGAGGTTCGGGTCGATCTGCACCGCCTTGGTGAAATCGGAGATCGCGTCGGAGTAGCGGCCGGCACGGGCATAGGCCGCGCCGCGGGTGTTATAGGCCTGCGGATCGTTGGGGTTGCGGTTGATGACCTCGCTGAGCGAGCCGATATTCACGCTCGCATTGGCGGATGATTCCGCATCGACTTCAGCAATTGCGCTCTGTGAGCCCAGATTGGAAACGGTGTCGCATCCTGCCAGCGCGACGGCGATGCCGGCTGCAGCCAGCCAGCTCTTGCCTCGAAACATGCTCTGCCTCATCGGTCCCGGTTCTGTGCCTCGACTGCCATGCTCGACCCCGTTGGTCGTCATGACCTGATTGCGCTCCCCAGCCGACAGCGCCCCTTCACGCGAGAACGCCTGCATCCTGCCAAGCTTTGGTTAACGCCGCCGAAAAAGCAACAACGCCCGGAGAGGCTCCAGGCGCTGTTTCGACATGATGCATCCGTGCGAAGCGGCCAAAGCGGCCGCCCTCAGCCGGAGATCAGGGGCGCTTGGGTTTCACCGGCGCGGGCAGAAGGCCCTCGCGCTGCAGCTTCTTGCGGACCAGCTTGCGGGCGCGGCGGACGGCTTCCGCCTTCTCRCGCGCCTTCTTCTCGGARGGCTTCTCGTARTGACCGCGGAGCTTCATCTCMCGGAARATGCCTTCGCGCTGCATCTTTTTCTTGAGGGCGCGAAGAGCCTGATCGACATTGTTGTCGCGAACGAGAACCTGCACGTGATTGTCCGTCTTTAGCGGGTTGGTCAAGATTTCGGGTCCGGCGAAGTTTCTCAACTCGCAGGAAGGGTTGTGCGGATAACAGAATTCAATTCGGCTGTCCACGCCGGAAGAGCCGGAGAACGTGGAGAAATCGCGGGCGGAGACGAGCCGCGGGATTCGTCCGGACAAGCCGGCAGGAATGAGTGCCGACTCCGTAAGGAAGCACGTTATGTGCGGGCCGGCTTCAGCCGCGTGACATGGCCCATCTTGCGGCCGGGGCGGGCATCCCGCTTGCCGTAGAGATGCAGATGCGCGCCCGGCTCTGCCAGGATTTCCCGCCAACGAAGTGCGGCGTCGCCGACAAGGTTTTCCATCTCGACAGTGCCGCGACGGGTGGCCGATCCAAGCGGCAGGCCGCAGACGGCGCGGACATGCTGGTGGAATTGCGAGGTCTCGGCGCCTTCGCTGGTCCAGTGTCCGGAATTGTGCACCCGCGGCGCGATCTCGTTGATGATGACGGTCTCGCTCGCGCCCTCGCCAACCACGAACATCTCGACGGCGAAGACACCGATATAGCCGAGCGCTTCTCCGATCTTGCGCGCCGCCTCGATGGCGCTGGCGGAGGTCCCGGCCGCAACCTGCGCCGGCACATGCGTGAAGGCGAGGATGTGGTCGCGATGCTCGTTCTCGCAAAGATCGAATGCAGCGAAGTCGCCGGCAGTGTTGCGGGCTGCGACGACGGAAACCTCCCGGCTGAAGCTGACGAAGCCTTCGAGGATGGCAGGAAAATGCCCGATGGCCTCATAGGCTTCGGCCAGATCGGTATCAGCCGCGATCTTCACCTGCCCCTTGCCGTCATAGCCGAAGCGGCGCGTCTTCAGGACGCTGGGGCGGCCGAGTTCGGCGACCGCGCGTTCGAGATCGGCCAGCGAATCGACGGCGCGGAACGGCGCAACCGCCAGCCCGAGATCGGCGACGAAGCTCTTCTCGCTCAGCCGGTCCTGCGTCAGGGCCAGGGCGCGCGCGCCGGGATGAAGCGGCGTGCGCGCGGCGAGGAAGGCCGCTGTCGCATGCGGCACATTCTCGAACTCATAGGTGACGAGGTCGACCGCATCGGCAAATCCGGCCAACGCAGCCTCGTCTTCATAGGCGCCGATCGTATGACGGGCGGCGACGTCGAAGGCCGGGCTATCAGCCTCGGGCGCGAAAATATGGGCGCGAATGCCGAGATCGGCGGCGGCGAGCGCAATCATGCGGGCAAGCTGCCCACCGCCGAGGATGCCGAGCATGGCGCCGGGGCCAAGCCCGCGCGGATCGGGCGTGCTCATGCGTCGTCCCTGGGGAATTCGGCGACCGCCCCGCTTTGGCGGCTGCGATAGGCTTCCAGCCGCTCGGCCAGGGGCTCATCGCCCAAGGCGAGCACGGCGGCGGCGAGGAGGCCGGCATTGACCGCCCCGGCCCGGCCGATGGCGAGCGTGCCGACCGGGATGCCCGCCGGCATCTGCACGATCGAGAGCAGGCTGTCCTGGCCGGAAAGGGCCTTGGATTCGACCGGCACTCCGAAGACCGGAAGCGGCGTCAGCGAAGCCGTCATGCCCGGCAGATGCGCGGCCCCGCCGGCGCCCGCGATGATGACCTTGAAGCCCTTCGCCTTGGCTTCCTTCGCGAAGGAGAACATGCGTTCCGGGGTCCGGTGCGCGGACATGATGCGAGCCTCGTGGGCCACGCCGAGCATGTCGAGGACTTCGGCCGCATGACGCATCGTCGCCCAGTCGGACTGGCTGCCCATGATGATGGCGACAGGAGGGCTGGTATCGGCCATGTGCACTCGCTTCCCATGCGAGGGGAGGAAGCGCGCGACTTAAACTGCGGGCAGCCCGGCAGGCAAGCACCGATTCGTCGAAATCATTGTTCTGTGTGCTGTTTTCCGCATCAGGCGATGATGTCCGGCGTCAGCGCGTCTTCGATCTGCGTGATGCGGTCCTTGAGGTAGAGCTTCCGCTTCTTCAGGCGCTGCACCTGGATCTGATTGATCGCGCCCATGCGCTCCAACGCGTCGATGGCGCTGTCGAGGTCGCGATGCTCTTCGCGCAGACGAGCCAGCTCGGCCGTAAAGGCCTCGATCTCCTCAGGGCTCAGCTCGAATCCCATGAAGCCGTCTCATCATTGCCGCGATCCGGGTCGACTATGCTCAGGCGCGGGCGGCCCGGCAAGAGCGCAGTGTCGCTTCGCGCAGGGATAGCGCGTGCCATTCGCGCCCTGCGGGAAGGAGAGACCCAGGATCACGGAAACTCATGGTGCAGTGCACTGCTGCCCCAGAGACTTGAAGCCGGCTCTGTGTCAGACTCCCCCCGTCAATCGCTCATCAGGAGAATCCAGATGTCGCTGCAGACCCACCTCGCCGAGCTCGAGCGCAAGCATCGTCAGCTTGAGGAAGCCATCGCCCAAGCCGCGGCGCGCCCCTCTTCCGATACGCTGAGTGTGTCCGAGTTGAAGCGGAAGAAGCTGCTGCTGAAGGAAGAGATCGAGCGCGTCAGAATGACGATGCCGCAGCCGACGCTGCATTGAACGGGATAACGGGGCAGCCATCGCCCGTCGAATAGGATGGTTTTGATCGAGCCGGTCCCAGGAGGGGCCGGCTTTCTCGTTGAATGGACATGCAGGACTGGAAGCCGCGCCTGGCACTACAGGGCCCTTGCCATCTCGCGCAGCTTGAATTTCTGGATCTTGCCGGTCGAGGTCTTGGGGATCTCGGTGAAGACCACCGTCTTGGGGCATTTGAACGAGGCCAGAAGCCCGCGGCAGAAGGCGATGATCTCCGCCTCGGTCGCATTCTTCCCCGGCATGAGTTCGACGAAGGCGCAGGGCGTCTCACCCCATTTCTCGTCCGGCCTGGCGACAACCGCAGCCGATTGCACCGAGGGATGCTTGTAGAGCGCATCCTCGACCTCGATCGAGGAGATGTTCTCGCCGCCGGAGATGATGATGTCCTTGGAGCGGTCCTTGAGCTGGATATAGCCGTCGGCATAACGCACGCCGAGGTCGCCGGAATGGAACCAGCCACCGGCAAAGGCAGCTTCGGTCGCCTTCGGATTCTTGAGGTAGCCCTTCATCACGACATTGCCGCGGAACATCACCTCGCCGAGTGTCTGACCATCGCGGGGAACCGGCTGCATGGTTTCCGGGTCGAGTACATCGAGGGCTTCCAGAGCGGGGTAGCGCACGCCCTGGCGTGCTTTCAGCACGGCCTGGTCCGCAGCTTCCAAGGCGTCCCAGTCGCGCTGCCACTCATTCACGACTGAGGGACCATAGGTCTCGGTCAGGCCGTAGAGATGCGTCACCTCGAACCCAGCCTGCTTCATCGCGGCAAGCACGGCTTCTGGCGGCGGGGCGGCGGCGGTGAGGAAGGAGACCTTCTGCGAGAAGGGGCGGCGTTCCTCCGCCGGGGCGTTGAGCAGCGTCGACATCACGATGGGTGCGCCGCAGAGATGGGTGACGCCATGATCCGCCAGCGCCGCGTACAGCGCCTTGGCGCGGACCTGGCGCAGGCAGACATGGGTGCCGGCGAGGATCGAGATCGACCAGGGGAAGCACCAGCCATTGCAGTGGAACATCGGCAGCGTCCAGAGATAGACGGGATGACGACCCATGCCGCAGGTCACAATATTCGAGGTCGCGAGCAGATTGGCGCCGCGGTGATGATAAACCACCCCCTTGGGGTCGCCGGTGGTGCCCGATGTGTAGTTCAGCGAGATCGCGTCCCATTCGTCGCCGGGTAACGTCCAGGCGAAATCCTGGTCGCCGGTCACGAGAAAGTCCTCGTATTCGACGCTGCCAAGCCGCTCGCCGCTGCCGTCATAGACCGGGTCGTCATAGTCGATGACCAGCGGCTTGACCTTGCAGAGTTCCAGTGCCGCCTGGACTGTGCTCGAGAATTCGCGGTCCGCGATCAGCACCTTGGCTTCGCCATGGTCGAGCGAGAACGCGATGATGGCGGCGTCGAGCCGCGTGTTCAACGTGTTGAGCACACCGCCGGTCATTGGCACGCCGTAGTGACATTCGAGCATGGCGGGCGTGTTCGGCAGCATGGCTGCGACGGTATCGCCCCTGCGGATGCCGTGCTTCGCCAGCGCGGATGCAAGCCTGCGCGAGCGTGCGTAGAATTCGGCATAGGTCCGGCGCAACGGGCCGTGGATGATCGCAACATGGTCGGGAAAGACGGCGGCGGCACGCTCGAGGAAGGTCAGCGGCGTCAGCGGCTGGAAGTTGGCCGGGTTGCGGTCGAGGTCGATGTCATAGGGCGAGGTCTTCATCGGGGCGCCTTCTTCCGTCGCGTCGCCTTCGGATCTAGCCGGTCCCGCGCTCTCCCGTAATCCATCCCTTTTTCCGATGCGGCGCAATCGACGCAGCTGGACTCGTGGGTCAGGGATGGAGGCGCAACGCCAGGAACCCGTCGATGATCAGCTTGCTGCCGACAGCAATCAGCAGCCAGTAGATGATGGTGTAGAAGCGTTCCGCCGGCACGCGGCGCACCAGCCAGACACCGGCAACGGTCGCGAGGATCGCGACCGGAAACAGTGCCGCCGACGCGGCGAGGTTCTCGCGGGTGAACTGGCCGAGCGCGATATAGGGGCCGACTTTCATGAGATTGAGCAGCGCGAAGAAGATCGCGCCGGTGCCAACGAAGGTCGGCGGCGAGAGCCGCTGCGGCATGACGTAGATCTGAAAGGGAGGGCCGCCGGCATGGGCGATCATGCTGGTGAAACCGCAAACCGCGCCCCAGAAGCTGCCGGGCCCGAACGCGGGCTTCGTGACCGGCGACTGCGCCTTGCGGTCGGCGAAGAGCCGACGGCCTGCGAAGGCAACCGAGATGATGCCGACCGAAAGGCCAACCGCGGCATCGGAAACCCGCGATGCCAAGACATAACCCGCAAGCACGCCGAGAAGAGCACCCGGCAGCATCGTCGCGAGGTTGCGTTTGTCGAACTCACGGCGATAGGCCCAGACGCTCACCATGTCCTGGACGATCAGGATGGGCAGCATGATCGCGGCCGCCTGGACCGGCGGGAGCACGAGCGCCATCAGCGGCAGCGAGAGCAGCCCCAGGCCCGAGAAGCCACCCTTGGCGAGCCCGACCAGGATGACGGCAGGCACCATCGCGGCGAGATAGGCTGGGTCGAAGCTCATGGCTGTCCGGGGGGGCGAGGGCGGGAGCGGTCGTGCGCGGATGCGTAGCTAAAGTCTGACGGCGGCGTGCTTGCGCAGGCGGGGGAGAGTGAGCACGATCCCGCGCAAAATCGCCCGACCCGCTTGCCGGGTCTAGGCCAGAACCAGGCGAAGAGGAACGCGTCCGATGAATGCCACGCATGCAAGCCACTATCGCGAAACCTATGCGCGCTGGCAGGCGGATCCGATCGGCTTCTGGCGCGAGGCGGCAGGCGAGATCGAATGGATCAAGCCGCCGCAGGCGATCTTCGATGCCGAAGCCGGTGTCTATGGACGCTGGTTCCCGGATGCGAGCTGCAATACCTGCTTCAATGCGCTCGACCGGCATGTGCGTGACGGGCGGGGCGAGCAGACGGCGCTGATCTATGACAGCCCCGTCACCGGAACCAAGGCGAGCTACAGCTATCGTGATCTGCTCGGCGAGGTCGCGACGCTTGCGGCTGTCCTGCAGGATCTGGGCGTCGGCAAKGGCGACCGCGTCATCATCTACATGCCGATGATCCCGGAGGCAGCCTTTGCCATGCTGGCCTGCGCCCGGATCGGGGCGGTGCATTCGGTGGTGTTCGGCGGCTTCGCCGCCAAGGAACTGGCGACGCGCATCGATGACGCCAGGCCAAAGGTCATCCTGACCGCGACATGCGGCATCGAGCCGACACGCATCGTCGAATACAAGCCGCTGCTCGACGGCGCGATCGCGCTCGCCGCCCACAAGCCGGAAACCTGCATCGTGCTGCAGCGTCCCCAGGCGGACGCCTCCATGCATGTCACGCGCGACCGGAACTGGCGGGCGCTGGTCGCCTCGGCCAAGGCCGCGGGACGCAAGGCCGATTGCGTCGAGGTCGCCGCCACGGACCCGCTCTATGTGCTCTACACCTCGGGCACGACGGGTCGGCCCAAGGGAGTGGTCCGTGACAACGGCGGCCATATGGTCGCGCTGAAATGGACTATGGAGAACCTCTACGGCGTGAAGCCGGGCGAGGTCTTCTTTACCGCGTCCGATGTCGGATGGGTCGTCGGCCATAGCTATATCGTTTATGGCCCGCTGCTGCATGGCGCGACCTCGGTGCTCTATGAGGGCAAGCCGGTCGGCACGCCTGATCCCGGCGCGTTCTGGCGCGTCATTTCCGAACACAAGGCGGTGGCGATGTTCACCGCACCGACGGCGTTTCGCGCGATCCGCAAGGAGGATCCGCAGGCAACCCATCTCGCACGCTACGACCTGTCGCAGTTCCGCACGCTCTTCCTCGCCGGAGAACGGGCCGATCCCGATACGTTGAAATGGGCCGAGGACGTGCTGAAGGTTCCGGTCATCGACCATTGGTGGCAGACCGAGAGCGGCTCCTGCATRGTCGGCAACCCGGTCGGGCTGGAGCTCCTGCCGGTGAAGCATGGATCGCCGACCGTGCCGCTGCCGGGCTATGACGTGCAGTGCCTCGACGAGACCGGAAAACCCGTATCGGCCGGCACGATGGGGGCGATCGTGGTCAAGCTGCCGCTGCCGCCCGGCGCCTTGCCGACGCTGTGGCAGGACGACGAGCGGTTCCGCCAATCCTATCTCACGGCCTTCCCGGGCTATTACAACACCTCGGATGCCGGCTTCATCGACGAGGACGGCTACGTCTTCATCATGGGCCGCACCGACGATATCATCAACGTCGCCGGCCATCGGCTCTCGACCGGTGGCATGGAGGAGGTGCTTGCCTCGCATCCGGCGGTGGCGGAATGCGCCGTGGTTGGTATCAGGGATGCTCTGAAGGGCGAGCAGCCCTGCGGGTTCGTCGTGCTGAAATCGGGCGTGACGCAAAGCCCGGCCGAGGTCGAGAAGGAGCTGGTTGCGCTGGTGCGCGACAAGATCGGCCCGGTTGCTGCCTTCAAGCTCGCGGTGACCGTGGCACGCCTGCCGAAGACACGCTCCGGCAAGATCCTGCGCGCGACGATGAAGAAGATCGCCGATGGCGAGGAATATGCCGTACCGGCGACGATCGACGATCCTGTCGTGCTCGACGAGATMGGCGAGGTCCTCAAGGCGAGAGGCGTTGGCTAGTCCGAGGGCGAGACAGGATTGCCTGGCTCGCGATGACGCGGCTCAGATCCCGATCGTCGCGCCATTCCAGCGCAGCAGTCGTTCGCCGACATCGAGCGCCATCAGATCCTCGCCAACAATCAGCGGGCCGGCATAACCTGCCGTCCTGATCTCGCGGGCAAGCCGGGAGGTGTCGGCGCCGGGCGGTACCAGATGCGTCAGCGCGAGCATGCCTGCGCCGGCCTGCGTCGCCAGTTTCGCCACCACGGCGGGGGTCATGTGATAGGCCTGTACGGCCGCCACGGTCTCGGCCGAGCGAATACCGGCGACGACAGGCATCTCACTGTCGATGAAGACCTCGCAGACCAGCAGATCGCAATTCTGCGCGGCGCGTTCGAGCGACGGTGTCAGGCGCGTGTCGCCCGAGAAGACAAGGCTGCTGCCTGCCAGCGAAATCGCGAGTCCGAAAGCGGGCTCGACAGGCCGGTGATCAACCAGGAAGGCGTCGATCGCGAGTTCGCCCAGCCCGGAGACGATGCCTTCGCGCAGCTCCTCGAACTGCACATCGAGCCCCGTGGCGTCGGGCCGCTTCTCGAAGGCAATGCGCAAGGCGCGTTCGCGGGCAAAGCCCTCGTATTGCGCGCGCATATTGGCAAGTGCGGGGGCAGGGGCCAGCACACGCCAGGGGCGGGCGCGGCCCTGATGCCAGGATGAGACCACAAGTTGGTAGAAATCGACCAGATGGTCGGAATGCTCATGCGTGACGATGAGCAGGTCGATATCGGTGCCGCGATGGCCGGCGGCGACCAGGCGCTGGCTCACGCCCGAGCCGCAATCGATCAGGATCTTGCGTCCGGCCCCCTGGACGAGATGGGACGGGCCGGCCCGGCGCAGGCTGACCGGCGGCGCGCCCGTGCCGAGAAAGGTGAAGGCAAGATCGGATGCCAAGGCCATTCTCCGCGACAGGCAGGCCGCTCGGTCGTCAGCGACCTCAGATCTCGTCGTCCTCGTCGGCCGGACGCTTGAGCTGCTTCAGCTTGGCGAAGACGGAATCGACGTCGATCGCCGCTTCCTCCTCGCGCTTCGGCTTGCTCATATCAGCGAAAGGCTGGCTCGCATGGACCGGCTCCCGCGCGGTGGTCTCCTCGGCCGGGAGCAAGGTCGAGCCTGCCTCCGCAAGGGCGGCCGGGCGATCCTTGGCCGCACGACCGACCTCGAAGTCGAGATCGATCTGCGAGCTGAGCCCGAGGCTGACCGGGTCGACCGGCGTCAGGGTCTGCGCGTTCCAGTGGGTGCGGTCGCGGATCTGGGCGATGGTCGATTTCGTYGTGCCGATCAGGCGGATGATCTGCGCGTCCTTGAGCTCGGGATGGTTGCGCAGCAGCCAGAGGATCGCGTTCGGGCGGTCCTGGCGCTTGGAAACCGGAGTGTAGCGCGGCCCCTTGGCGCGCTTGATCTCCGGCACCTTCACCTTGCGCTCGGCAAGCCGGAGATGGTGGTTCGGGTTCTTGGCGGCGCGCTCGAGCTCCTCACGGGTGAGCTGACCAGAGGTGATCGGGTCGAGGCCCTTGATGCCGGCGGCGACTTCGCCATCGGCGATGCCGCGAACTTCGAGCGGGTGGAGTTTGCAGAACTCGGCGATCTGCTCGAAGGTCAGCGACGTGTTTTCCACGAGCCAGACCGCAGTGGCTTTCGGCATCAGCGGGGGTTGTGACACGGCATCGTCTCCTGGATCTCGAAGGCCGGCGGCTTACGCCGGATCAGGGTCGCGGACAAAAGCTCTCATGCGCCGACCGGCCTCCTCGGCCGGCCATCCAAATCATCAGCGATGAGCAGGATGCGGGCGTTATATGCAAAGCCATGAAGGCTGTCCAAGAAAAAGCGCGGAAGGCGCCGGTGGCTCAGACAGCCCTATGATCGATGACAGCGCCGGCCGGCAAGGCGAGCACTGATATCGCGGCTGCGGGTCACATCGTCAGGACGATCTTGCCGATATGGGCGTTGCTCTCCATCAGGCGATGCCCGGCCGCGGCCTCTGCCAAGGGGAAGGTCGCATGGATCATGGGTTTGCAGCGGCCCTGGGCCAGCAGGGGCCAGACCTTGGCCTCCAGCTCGGCGGCGATGGCTGCCTTCTCGGCGATGGTGCGCGGGCGCAGTGTCGAGCCGGTATGGGTCAGGCGCTTCATCATCAGCCGACGGAAATCGACCTCCGCCTTGGGGCCGTTCAGAAAGGCGATCTGGACGATCCGGCCGCTCTCGGCCGCTGCCTCGTAATTGCGGGAAATGTAGTCGCCGCCGACCATATCCAGGATCAGGTCGATGCCGTGCCCGCCGGTGGCCTCCTTCGCGGCGCTGACGAAATCCTGCTCCCGGTAGTTGATCGCGACATCGRCACCGAGTTCGCGGCAGGCCGCGCATTTCTCATCCGAGCCCGCGGTTGCGATGACCGTCGCGCCAAAGGCCTTTGCGAGCTGGATCGCCGTGGTGCCGATGCCCGAGCTGCCGCCATGGACCATGAAGCTCTCGCCGCTCTTTAACCGGCCACGCTGGAAGACGTTGGTCCAGACGGTGAAATAGGTCTCGGGAATCGCGGCCGCCTCGATCAGCGACAGCCCGGCGGGGACTGGCAGGGCATTGCTCTCGTGGACGCTTGCATATTGGGCATAGCCGCCGCCGGCGACGAGCCCGCAGACCCGGTCTCCCAAYGCGAAGCGGCCGACGCCATCGCCGACCGCCACGACCCTGCCCGCGATCTCGAGGCCGGGGATATCCGAGGCGCCGGGCGGGGGAGCGTAGCCGCCGAGCCGCTGCAGGACATCGGGCCGGTTGATGCCGGCGGCCGCAACTTCGACGAGAACCTCGCCTGCGGCCGGTTTCGGCACGGGCCGTGTTTCAGGACGCAACACGTCAGGGCCGCCGGGGGCCGCAAAGCCGATGGCGGTCATCGTCTCGGGAAGGATTGGCATCACGTCTGGTTGTCCCTCTTTGGTCATGAGGCGTCCGCATCTGACGCCTGCTTCGCAGAGATAGTGGCCTTGCGGCGGCGAGCCGGCTAGTCTCCGCCGTCGCGTTTCGAAAATGAGGCAGCCATGTCGATATTTTCAGAGGATGACCGCCCCGCGCCGCAACCCATTCACCAGATCGGGCAGGATCTTGCGATGCTGTCGCTCGCGGAGATCGATCAACGCATCGAGGCGCTCAAGACCGAGATCGCGCGCCTGATGGAGATCAGGGCCAAAAAGGATGCTTCGCGCTCGGCTGCGGATGCCTTTTTCCGCAAGATAGGCTGAGGCAGGGGCTCGCGGCACGAATAGCTCAGGCTTCGTCGTGCCAGGATTCCATAAGCGCGCATCGACCGGGCCGACTGGCGCGGGACGAGGGCAATCGTCGCCCGATCCTGCCGTTTCCTTGCGCAAATATGCTCGCGCGGCGGCGTTCTTAACCGCTCCTTAACGATTCCAAAGTATGAATCCGATCATCCAGTTTCTCTGGATGTCGAGTGGCTCCTGCCCACTCTGTTTGACGCCTCCCTGTTGACCTTCGAGCCGCCTTCGGGGCGGCTCTTTTTTGGCCTTCATGGCGTGTTAAGGTTAACAACATCTTACCAGAGTCTCGACAATGCAACGGCGCTATTCTTGCCGTTGTGACGGTATCAATCCGTGGCGCGTCCCAGACGCACACGCCTTTGTGCCGATTGGAGACGTCGCGATGACCGATATGACGCTGCTGAAGTCCGGGCCGGATGAAGGCGCACTTTCCTTTGCAAGGGGCTTCGTCAAATCGGACGGCTTCATGCTGCTGTTTCGCGAGGGCATGGCGCTGGTCGAGCTGACGGCGAGCTACCTCGATGGCGACGGCCGCGCCGAGTCGGCGGCACTCCCGCGCGATGTTGCGCTGACCTATGCGACCGAAAGCATGCGCCTGACGACGCGGCTGATGCAGATCGCCTCCTGGCTCCTGGTGCAGCGCGCCGTGGCCGAAGGAGAGATGACCGCAGAGCAGGCTCGGCTGGAGAAGAACAAAGTCAAGATCGCCGAGCCGATGCTGTCGCCGGTGCAGGAAGAGGCGATGCGCCTGCCGCAGAGGCTGCGCGATCTGATTGCCCACTCCATCCGTCTGCAGGACCGCATCCGCCACCTCGAAGGGCTGATGTCCGGTTCAGACGTGTTCGAGGTCACTCCGAACCCCGTCCAGAGCCAGATCCGCAGCCTGCAATCGCGGCTCGCCCTGCTCAACTGAGCCTGATGCGCGGGGCTCGCGACCGCGACCAATCGCCGCCCGACACGCAAAAAGCCCGGCCGCTAGGCCGGGCTTTTGTGTTTGCAGGCTGCGTCGATCGGGGACGATCGACGGCCGAATTACTTCTTGCCGAGCGCGCTGAGGGCGCCGAAGCGCGAATTGAAGCGCGAGACGCGGCCGCCGCGGTCCATCAGCTGCTGGGTGCCGCCGGTCCAGGCCGGGTGGGTCTTCGGGTCGATGTCGAGATTGAGGGTGTCCCCCTCCTTGCCGAGCGTCGAACGCGTGAAGTATTCGGTGCCATCGGTCATGACGACCTTGATGGTGTGGTAGTCGGGATGGATGCCGGTMTTCATGGCGAAATCCTCAATCGTAAGCGGGCACGGTCGATAACCAGGCTAGCTGGCCGGCCCGTCGAACAATTCGTATGAGCCTGTCGTGAAGTCGCCAGCGCAATAGCGCAGGCGAAGCGACAGCGCAAGCATGACAGGACAGTGAAGCGTGGCCGAAGATAACGAAGACCAGAAAAAGACGCGCCCCGATTTCCATTCTCTCTCCTCCTTCTGGCCCTATGCGCTGGCGCAGAAGGGGCGGATCGCGCTGGCCATCCTCGCACTGATCGTCGCCTCGGGCGCGACTCTGGTGCTGCCGCTCGCGGTCCGTCGCGTCATCGATGTCGGGTTCTCCGGCGGCGATCAGGCGCTCGCCCACAATTATTTCATGCTGCTGATCGGGGTCGTCGCCGTGCTGGCACTGGCGAGCTCGGCGCGATTCTATCTGGTGATGACGATCGGCGAGCGCATCGTTTCCAGCCTGCGCGCCGATGTCTTCACCCATCTGACCCGGCTCGAGCCCGCATTCTTCGATTCGAGCCGCGCCGGCGACCTCGTCTCGCGCCTTACGGCGGATACGACGCAGATCAAATCGGCCTTCGGTTCGGCTGCCTCGATCGCATTGCGCAATGGCATCATGTTTCTCGGTGCCCTGGCGCTCATGGTCGTGACGAGCCCCCAGCTTTCGGCCATCGTCATCGCCGCGATCCCGCTGATCGTGCTGCCGCTGGTCTTCTCCGGACGCTCGGTCCGGCGCCGGGCGCGGGCGGCGCAGGATCGTCTGGCCGATGCCTCGGCCTTCGCCTCGGAGGCGGTCGGTGCGATCCGCACCATGCAATCCTTCGGGGCCGAGCGGCAGACGGCCCGGGCCTTCGAGAGTGCCTCGAACGATGCCTATGCGGCCTCGCGCTCCGCGACGCGCTCGCGTGCCATCCTCTCAGGCGTCGCGATCTTCCTGGTCAGCGCCAGCGTGGTCTGCGTGCTCTGGGTCGGCGCGATGGATGTCTTTGCCGGCCGGATGACTGGCGGCAGGCTCTCGCAATTCGTGCTCTACGCGGTGCTGGCTGCGAGTTCGCTCGGACAGCTCTCGGAGGTTTATGGCGAGATTTCGGCCGCCACCGGTGCCGCCGGGCGCCTCGGCGAAATCCTCGCGACCAAACCGGCGATCACCKCTCCTGTGCATCCAAAGCCGATGCCCGAGCCATCGCTCGGTGAACTCGCCTTCGAACGCGTCTCCTTCTCCTATCCTGGGCGGACGGTCCTGGCGCTGCACGAGATGTCCTTCAGCGTCCGCCCGGGCGAGCGCATTGCCCTGGTTGGCCCATCCGGTGCCGGCAAGAGCACGGTGCTGCAGCTTGCGCTGCGCTTCTTTGATCCGGCGGAAGGCCGCATCATGGTCGACGGCGTCGCCGGGACCGACGCCGATCCGGAAGCCTGGCGGCAGCGCTTCGCGCTGGTGCCGCAGGAACCGACCGTGTTCGGTGTCTCGGTGCGGGAAAATATCGCCTATGGCCGCCCCGGTGCGAGCCGCGAGGAGGTCGAGGAAGCCGCCCGCCTGGCCGCAGCCGACGGCTTCATCCGTGCTCTGCCGCAGGGTTACGACACTGTCGTCGGCGAGCGTGGCGTCACGCTCTCGGGCGGCCAGCGCCAGCGTCTGGCGATCGCCCGGGCGGTGCTGAAAGATGCGCCGATMCTGCTGTTGGACGAGGCCACCTCCGCGCTCGATTCGGAAAGCGAACGCGCGGTCCAGGATGCGCTTGACCGGCTGATGCAGGGCCGCACCACGCTGGTGGTCGCCCATAGGCTCGCCACCATCCTTTCTGCCGATCGCATCCTGGTTCTGGACGAGGGCCAGGTGGTGGAGGAGGGCACCCACGCGGAGCTCAAGGCGAGAGGTGGGCTCTATGCCAGGCTGGCTGCCCTGCAATTCGGGCTGGAGGCGGCGTAGCCGAGCGCCCCGGGCGCAATCTGGGCCGATGCCCAGCAATCCCGGTTTTGCGACCCGATGACGGCGGCCACGCCGTCATCGTACCCGGGCTCTTTGCTTTGTCCTCCTGCATGGCGGCGGGAGCTCGCGCCTCAATCGGATCGCCTCAAGGTCGGAGCGCTCCACGCAAGCCGCGTCGCGGGATTCAAGCGAGGCATCGCACGGCACGAGTAGAGGCTCCGTCTTGCGAGGTGAAACGGCTGGCTCTCGGAGATGTCCGGCTGTTCGCGCCGATCAAACGCGTCAGGGAATTGTAACGCCCTTGTCATTCCTGCAGGGCGCGGATTCACTATTCCTGCAGTTCGACAAGACATCGGCTCCGTCTGTGACGCAAATTGCGCAGCAGTTCCGGAACCCGTACGCTCCGCTCGTTGATGGGGTGCACGCCATTCGCGAAGGCGCAAGCGTGAAGCGTTTTCACATCATCCTTGTCGCGTCAGTGCTAGCCCTGGTCGGCGCAGTCCTTCCGATCGCCGTGATGCTCCATATTTCCTGGACGCTTGCCGTCCGCGCCGAGCAGGCCCGGCTGGAGCTGTTTGCCAAGCGGGTGATCGTGCGCGCGGAGACGRCCTTCGCCGGGGCGAGCGAGGCCCTCCGGACCATCGCCGGCACTCCGTATGAGCCTTGCACCGAGGAGCATATTGCCGCGATGCGCAGGCTCGCGATCAACAACCGCTCGATCGACGAGGTTGGGTATTTTCGCGACGGAATCCTGAAATGTACATCCTGGGGTCAGACGGCTGACAGGATTGCCCACTCTCCCGGCGACTACGTGACGGCAGACGGCATCGAGGTCATCGTCAGGATGATGCCGATGGTGAGCGGCGGCGATGCCAGGATGGCGCTGCACCACGGGGACTACAATGTCCTGATCGACCCGGTGCGCCTGGTTGACGTGATCGTCGACCCCGGCATCAAGATCGCCGTCGGCAACGAACAGGGCGTGCTGATCGGTGCCCTGAACGATCCAGATCCCGGGGTGCTGCGCGAGCTGCTCGCCAATCCGCGCACGGGCATGGATGATCACAACATCTTTGCAGCAGCCCGCGCTCAAGGCTGGGTCGCAGTGGCGGCCCAGTCGCGCGAGAGCCTGTTGAGGCCCCTCCGGCGGGAACGAATGCTGCTTCTGCCGGTCGGGGCCTTCATCGCGGCCTTCATCGTCGGCATCATCATCTGGCTGTCCCGAAAGCGCCTGTCTCCGTTGGGGGAGTTGACGATCGCGGTGCGCAACCGCGAATTCATCGTGCATTATCAGCCGATCATCGAGCTCGAGACCGGCATCTGCGTCGGTGCCGAGGCCCTCGTGCGTTGGCGGCGCCCCGATGGCTCCCTGGTGCAGCCGGATCTCTTTGTTCCGCTTGCGGAAGAAAGCGGGCTGATCATGCCGATCACCGATCAGATCATCGACGTGGTGATCCTCGATATGAAGGCGCTGCTGGTGACCGACCGGTCCTTGCACATCGCGGTCAATCTCTGTGCGGACGATATCAAGACCGGGCGGATTCTGTCGTTCATCCAGACCGCGCTCGCGCCGACGGGCATAAGGCCGCAGCAGATCTGGCTCGAGGCGACCGAGCGCGGCTTCATCGATATCAATCCGGCGCGGGAGACGATCATTCAGGCCCGCAAGCTCGGTCATTCCGTGGCGATCGACGATTTCGGGACGGGTTATTCG
>NZ_JBFTLD010000045.1:0-34154 GCF_056396265.1 Allobosea sp. 05T422_2
GTGCTGCCCAGCACATGCGCTCGATCGACGAGCGGCGCGAGGCGATCGAGCGCGCCGGGCTGCTCGCCCGCAACGCGGTGGAGCGCCTCGGGCAGGCAGGCCTCACCTGCGAATATGTCAGCGGCGCCGGCACCGGTACCTATGAGCTCGAAAGCCAGTCCGGCATCTGGAACGAGATTCAGGCCGGCTCCTACATCTTCATGGATGCAGATTACGCGCGCAATCGGCAGGCGGACGGCACCCCCTTCAGGGCCTTCGAACACGCGCTCTTCGTCCTCGCCGGGGTGATGAGCAAGCCCGTGCCGGACCGTGCCATCGTCGATGCCGGGCACAAGGCGGCGGCGGTCGATTCCGGCATGCCGATGCCGTTCCAGCGCGACGGCGTCATCTACACCAAACCCTCTGACGAGCATGGCGTGCTCACCGGTGATCCGATCGCGCTGCCGCATCGCGGCGACCGCATCCTGCTCATTCCGGGCCATTGCGACCCGACGGTGAACCTGCACGACTGGTATGTCGGCGTGCGCGGGCTGCACGGTCCCGATGCGCATGTCGAGACGCTTTGGCCAGTTGCGGGGCGTGGCGCGCTGACCTGAGGACACAGGGACTGCGTATGGCTGCGTCCGAAATTCGCTTCCCATGTTTCGGACGCAGGCCCCGATGCTGGCTGAGTTCCTGCTGACCCTTGCGACCCCGGTCGGACGGATGACGCGGCAGCTTGGCCTGTTGCGGGAGAGCACTGCGCTCTGGGCGCGCGGGCGACGCCAGCGCAAAGGCTGGACACCGCACCACCAGCGCTGTCAGGCGGTCGTCGCGCAGATCGTCCGCGAGCTCGGACGCCACCGCACGGCCATCGTGCTCGGCTCGGGATTGGTGCGCGATGTGCCTCTCGACCTGCTCTGCGCACGCTTTCAGCGCGTCGTGTTGATCGACGTGGTCCATTTGCCCCAGGTCAGGCTGCGCATGGCGCTGCGCCGCAATGTCGAGCTGGTGACGCGTGATCTGACTGGCGTCATGAACTGGCTTGCGGGGGAGAGCCAGGGGCGTAGCGACCCGCTGGCCGATCTCAGTGCGGACAAGGAGGTCGATCTGGTAATCTCGGCTAACCTGATGTCGCAGCTCGCCTGGCCGATCGAGGACTGGCTCGAGGAGAACGGGGACCGCGCAACCGCCCTTCCGGATGATCTGCCGGCGCGTTGCATCGCCTGGCATCTCCAGGACCTTGCGCGCTTCGCGGGACGTGTCTGCCTGATCAGCGATGTCGAGATGCTCGAGCACGATCGCGATGGCACAGTGACGGACCGGCTGGATCTGGCGCGCCGTGTCCCGCTACCGCCGCCGGATGAACGCTGGGACTGGCTCGTCGCGCCCTTTGGCGAGGCTGAAAGCGACCGCGAATATGTTCATCGCGTCTGCGCCTGGAGGAATTTCCGGACGCACGAACTCTGACCGTTCGTGTCAGCCTGGGCCGGGCGAGCACCGAGGGCGGCGCAGTGCCGACCATCGATGGCGATAGGACCGGCCGCACCCGCACCGTGACGGAGCATGCAGCGTTGCTAATGGCGACAAGCCACAGGTCAACGAGTACCCTGTCAGAGCGCGGGGCTTGGCCAAGTCCCGCATGAGACCCGATCAATGACGGATAGGTTGGCGTGAATCGGTTCATCAGCCCCGAAGGGCAGAAGGCGATCGCCGCATGGCAGGGGCGACCGGCCGCAGCCCTTCTCATGCAAAGCGATGCAGGCCGATGCATCAGCCTATGCGCACTCTCGTCGTCGCCGAGCGTCTGATGGCGCAGGACACGGTTTCTACCGGTGAGCCGCAGCAGCCGGCCCTGCTGCACGCCGCCGGGAGCTTGCGAGCAGCCTTGACCGAGATGGCGCAGGCATTCGAGACCGCGACCKGGGTTCAGGTCAAACCTGCCTATGGCCCTTCGGGATTGCTGCGCGAGCGGTTGGCCAAGGACGAAGCCGCGGAGGTGTTCGCTTCCGCCAACATGGGCCACCCGGCTGCACTGGCGGACGCGGGCCTGGCCGGGCCGGTCGTGCTCTTCGCGCGCAACGAGCTCTGCGCCTTCGTTCGGCCGGGCCTGATGGTCACCGCCGAGACGTTGCTGGAACGCATGCTCGATCCATCCATCAGGCTCGGCACCTCGACGCCGAAAGCGGATCCTTCGGGCGATTACGCTTTCGAGGTCTTCGCGCGGGCCGAGGCCTTGAAGCCGGGCGCAAGGGCGGCGCTCGAGGCCAAGGCACTGCAGCTGACGGGCGGTCCGAGCAGCGTTGCCGCCCCTGACGACGTCAATGCCTATGGCTACAAGCTTGCCAGTGGCGAGGCCGACATCTTCCTGGCCTATTGCACCAATACCCAGCCACTCGCCCGGGAGCAGCCCGGCGTGACGCTGGTCCGGCTGCCGGCTGCGCTCGCGGTGGGGGCCGATTACGGGTTGACCGTGATGAGCAAGGCCTCGCCAAACGGCTACCGGCTTGCCATGTTCATCCTGTCGCGGGCGGGGCAGGAGATTCTGGCGAAACACGGCTTTGCCGCGCCGGCGCTCCCACATAGCGGGTCGAAGTGACGGAGTTGGCAATGGATTGGCAGGCGACGCGGCGGGGCGAGACCATCGCTGCCTTGCCCGATCGGCAGGATGCGCATCTCGTCTTCATCGGCCGCCTGCGCACGCCCTTCGCCTCACGCGATCAATGCCCGCGTCGTGGAGACCCGGAATCAGGGCCCATCTGCCATGTCGAGGTCGATGCGACCTGGTGGCCGGCGCTGGCCGGCGTCGAAGCCTGCGCATATCTCGACCTGCTGTACTGGATGAACCTGGCCCGAAGGGATCTGCTGACCCAGAGCCCGAAATCCAGCGGCCAGATCCTCGGCACTTTTGCACTGCGCTCGCCGGTCCGGCCCAATCCGATCGCCCTGTCGCGGGTCAGGCTCATTGGGGTGGAGGAGGGCGCGCTGCGGGTGCGCGGGCTCGACTGCGTCGACGGCACTCCGCTTCTCGACATCAAACCGAACCGCTGCCCGCAAGCGGGCGCCGGCACGGAGCATGATCATGCGCGGACCTGACCGTCGAACCGTTCTGGGCGGCCTTGCCGCGACGCTCGCCGCGCCGCGCATTGCGCGTGCTGCAACCGTGCGCGATGGCGCCGGGCGTGAAATCGCCATTCCGGTCCGGGTCGAACGCGCCTTTCCGGCGGGGCCACCTGCTGCGATCACGCTCTATACGCTTGCGCCCGATCTGCTGCTCGGCTGGCCGCGCGCCAATCGCGCGGAGGAGCGCGAATTCCTGCTGCCTGGAATTGGCGACAGGCCGGAAGTCGGTCGCATCACCGGGCGCGGCAACAGCGCCAATCTCGAAGCGGTGCTCGGCCTCAAGCCGGACCTGATCGTCGATGCCGGTTCGACGGGCAGAACCTATGTCGAGCTGGCAATGCGGGTGCAGGAACAGACCGGCATTCCCTATGCGCTGCTGGATGGTCGCTTCGAGCAGATTCCGGCGAGCTATCGCATCCTCGGCCAATTGGCCGGGCGCGGCGAACGCGCCGAGACGCTGGCGCGCTGGTGCGAGACCGCAATGGCGACGATCAAGGGGCGTATCGCCACGATTCCCGGGGAGAAGCGTCCCTCGGTCTATTACGCGCGCGGCCCACGCGGGCTCGAGACGGGGCTCGGCGRCTCGATCAATGTCGAGACGCTCTCCTTCCTCGGCGCGCGCAATGTCGCGGCAGAGACCCCGGGCAGCGGGCTTGCGAATGTCTCGCTCGAACAGATCCTGTCCTGGGATCCGGAGGTGATCGTCACCATCGATCCGGCCTTCGCCGATGGCGTCGCCAGCGATCCTGCCTGGGCGAATGTCCGGGCGGTGCGCGATCGCCGCGTGCATCTCTCCCCTAAGCTGCCTTTCGGCTGGGTCGATTTCCCGCCTTCGGTCAACCGGATGATCGGGCTGTGGTGGCTGGCGAAGCTGCTCTATCCCGCCCAGTTCCCCGAGGATATCCGCCCGCTCGCCCGCGAATTCCACACGCTATTCTATCAGGTGACGCCGACCGACGCGCAACTCGACCGTGTCCTGGCTGGGCGAGGCTAGCCCCTTGTCGCCATCCTTCGCGCGCGGAACCCTGTTCGCCTTCGGTTTGCTCGCGCTCGGCGTCGTGCTTGCCTTCGCGCTGGGACGCTTCCCGGTCGGGCCCGGTGATCTGCTGCGCATCCTCTGGGCGGGGGTGAGCGGTCAGCCGTCGGGCCTGCCGCCGCAGCTGGAAACGGTGATCTGGAATATCCGCGGCCCGCGCGTGATTGCGGCCATGCTCTGCGGGGCGGCGCTCGCGATCGCCGGCACGGCCTTCCAGGGGCTGTTCCGCAACCCGCTGGTCTCGCCCGATATCCTCGGCGCTTCGTCTGGCGCGGCGCTCGGCGCGGTGGTCGGCATCTATTTCTCGCTCGGCATCGTCGGCATCCAGCTCGGAGCCTTCATCGGCGGATTGATCGCGGTCGGCGCCGTCTATGTCGTCGGCTCGACCATCCGGCGCGGCGACCCGGTGCTGGCGCTCGTCCTGACCGGCGTGGTCATCGGCTCGCTGCTTGGCGCCGGAATCGGCCTCGTGAAATACTGGGCCGATCCTTATAATCAGCTCCCGGCCATGACCTTCTGGCTGCTGGGCAGCCTTGCCGGGACCGCCAAGCCCGATCTCCTGCCGCTGCTCGGCCCGGTCGCCCTCGGCTCGGTGGTTCTGATCGCCCTGCGCTGGCGCATGAACGTGATGTCGCTGCCGGAGGAGGAGGCGCGGGCGCTCGGATTGAACACCGGCCCGTTGCGCCTTGCCATCGTCGCGGCCGCGACGCTGGTCACGGCGGCGAGCGTTGCGGCGGCGGGGATCATCGGCTGGGTCGGCCTCGTCGTGCCGCATCTCGCGCGGTTTCTCGTCGGGCCCGACTTCGGCAAGCTCGTGCCGACCGCCGCGATCCTCGGCGGCGGCTACCTCTTGATCATCGACACGCTGGCGCGAACGATCGGCCCGGTCGAGACGCCGCTCGGCATCCTCACCGCGGTGATCGGCACGCCCTTCTTCATCTGGCTGCTTGCGTCGGCGCGTGGAGGCTGGTCGTGAGCCTCAGTGCCGTCGATCTCGCCTATGGCTATCCAGAGCGCCAGATCKGCTGGGCGATCACGCTGGCCCTGCGGGCGGGTGAGGTGCTTGCCCTGCTCGGGCCGAATGGCAGCGGCAAGACGACCCTGCTGAAAACCCTGCTCGGCCTTCTGCCGCCACATGCCGGCGGGCTCACCCTTGACGAGCAGCCGCTTGCTGGCCTGACGGTCTCAGAGCGGGCGCGAGCGCTKGGATACGTGCCGCAAGCACATGCCGGAACCTTCGCCTTCTCGGTCTTCGCTGTCGTCCTGATGGGGCGTACCGCTCATGGCGCGCTGTTCGCCGCCCCCTCGCGGCATGATCGCGAGGTGGCGATGGCGATGCTGGAGCGCCTCGGTATCGCGGGGTTGGCCGAGCGCCCTTACACGCAGATCTCGGGCGGCGAGCGCCAGCTCGTGCTGGTCGCCCGCGCGCTGGCGCAGGAACCACGCTACGTCATCCTCGACGAGCCGACCGCAAGCCTCGATTTCGGCAACCAGGGCAAGGTGATGGCGCAGATCAGGCGCCTCGCGGCCGAAGGACTGGGCGTGCTCTTCACCACGCACGACCCCAATCAGGCGCTGCGGCATGCCGACCGCGTCATGATGATTCGCGAGGGGCGGATGCTGGCGAGCGGGATCGCGCAGGACTTGCTGACGCCGGTGCGCCTGATGGAGCTCTACGGCGTCGGGATCGAGACGGTGCGGGACGACGCGGGCCGCGTCGCGTTCCTGCCGGGCGAATAGAGCTGTCCGAGCGTGGCCTCGGGGGCCGCCAGAAGGCATCCAGAAGGATATGATCGAGCGTCGGCGTGGCCGGTCGCTGGCCTGGCTATCCCCGCCCCAGCTCAACCGGCACCGAGAAGGAGCGCTTGACCTGCCCGAGCGCGAAGCTCGATTCGATCGAGGCGACATTGTCGAGCCGGGTCAGCTTGTCCTTCAGGAACCGTTCGTAGGCGGCGAGGTCGCTGACGATGATGCGGAGCAGATAGTCGCGCGGGCCGGTCATCAGGTAGCAGTCGGCCACTTCCGGCCAGCGTGTCACCGCCGCAGCGAAGCGGTCGAGTTCCTCCTCGCGCTGGCGCTCCAGCTTGATCGAGGCGAAGACCGAGACCGGGAGGCCGAGCTTGTCCTGGTTCACGACCGCGACATAACCCTCGATGATGCCCGCCTCCTCCAGCAGGCGAACCCGCCTTGCGCAGGGTGAGGGCGAAAGCCCGACTTTTTCGGCCAGGTCCTGATTGCTCATGCGTCCATCGGCCTGGAGAGCCTGGACGATACGCCGGTCGATATCGTCGAGTTTATAGTCTGGCATCTTGTCTCGCTTTCGTTCGCAGGATTAGCGGAAAGCGCTAAGATGGAAAGCATCGTCGGCGATCTTTGGCAAAAATCGCTGCCGGAAGCGTGCATGATGGCTTTGCCGTATCGAGAGAAGCCAAATGACTGATCCCCGTCTGCCGATTCTCGCCGAACTCGAGAAGAAGATTCTCTGGCTCGCCTCCTGGACGATCCATAACGCCAACCACCTTCGCGATAACGGCGATGGGATGAAGGTGGGCGGGCATCAGGCTTCGTCCGCGTCGCTGGCGACGATCATGACGGCGCTCTACATGGCGGCCCTGAAGCCGCAGGACCGGGTCGCGGTGAAGCCGCATGCCTCGCCGGTCTTCCATGCCATCAACTATCTGATGGGCCTGCAGACCCGCGAGAAGCTGGAGAATTTTCGCGGATACAAGGGCGCCCAGAGCTATCCCTCGCGCACCAAGGATATCGACGATGTCGATTTCTCGACCGGCTCGGTCGGCCTCGGCGTCGCGCAGACGCTCTTCTCCTCGCTGACCCAGGATTATGTGAAGGCCCATGGCTGGGGCGCAAGCCGGCCGGATGGGCGCATGGTGTCGCTGATCGGCGATGCCGAGCTCGACGAGGGCAAYATYTTCGARGCCCTGATGGAGGGCTGGAAGCACGGCGTCCGCAACACCTGGTGGGTGATCGACTATAACCGCCAGTCCCTGGACGCGGTGATCCGCGAGGGGCTCTACGACCGCTTCGAGACGATGTTCCGCAATTTCGGCTGGGATGTCGTGACGCTGAAATATGGCTCGCTGCAGCAGGCCGCCTTCAAGGAGAAGGGTGGCGAGCGGCTGAAGGCCTGGATCGATTCCTGCCCGAACCAGCTCTACTCGGCCCTGACCTTCCAGGGCGGCGCTGCCTGGCGCAAGCGCCTTATGGATGATCTCGGCGATCAAGGGCCTGTGACGACGCTGATCGAGAGCCGCTCCGACGCCGAGCTGTCGAAGCTGATGTGCAATCTCGGTGGCCACGATCTGCCCTCGCTGCTCGAAGCTTTCGAGGGCATCGATCACGACCGGCCGGTCTGTTTCCTCGCCTATACCGTGAAGGGCTTTGGCCTGCCGCTTGCTGGGCACAAGGACAATCACGCCGGGCTGATGACCAAGGAGCAGATGGAAGGCTTCAAGAAAGCCAACACGATCCGCCCCGGCCATGAGTGGGACCTGTTTGAAGGGCTGTCGCTGCCCGAAGCCGCGCTCCGCAGCTATCTCGACAAGGTGCCCTTCTTCTCCGAGGGGCGCCGTCGCTTCTCGGCACCGTCGCTGCCTGTGCCCGCGAAACTCGAGGCCGGCATCCAGGCGACGATGTCGACGCAAATGGGCTTCGGCAAGGTGCTGGACGAGCTGGCGAAGCTCGGCGGCCCCCTGGCCGACCGCATCGTCACCACCGCGCCGGACGTCACCGTCTCGACCAATCTCGGGCCATGGGTGAACCGGCGCGGCCTGTTCGCCCGGGCCTCGATGGCCGATACCTTCAAGGACGAGCGCATTCCCTCGATGCAGAAATGGGAATTCTCGCCGAAGGGCCAGCATATCGAGCTCGGCATCGCCGAGATGAACCTCTTCATCAATCTTTCGGCGCTTGGCCTCTCGCATTCGATCTTCGGCGAGCGGCTGATCCCGATCGGCACGCTCTACGACCCCTTCATCTCGCGCGGGCTCGATGCGCTGAACTATGCCTGCTACCAGGATGCGCGCTTCATGGTGGTCGCGACGCCGTCTGGTGTGACGCTGGCGCCGGAGGGTGGCGCACATCAGTCGATCGCGACACCTCTGATCGGCATGAGCCAGGACGGGCTCTGCGCCTTCGAGCCGGCCTTCGTCGACGAACTCGCCGTGATGATGCGCTGGTCCTTCGAATACCTGCAGAAGGATGGCGAGGGCGATCCCGACGAGCGTACCTGGCTGCGCGATGAGACCGGCGGCTCCGTCTATCTCAGGCTCTCGACGCGGCAGGTCGAGCAGCCGAAACGGGCAATGACGGCCGATCTCGAGCGCGACATCATCGATGGTGCCTATTGGCTCAGGAAGCCCGGCCCKAACGCCTCCGTCGTCATCGCCTATACCGGCGCGGTTGCGCCTGAGGCGATCGAGGCTGTGGGGCTGCTCGGCGAAGACCGGCGCGATGTCGGCCTGCTCGCCATCACCTCGGCAGATCGGCTCAATGCCGGCTGGCAGGCGGCCGAGCGGGCGCGACAGCGCGGCAATCATGGCGCGACCAGTCATATCGAGCGGTTGCTCGGCGAACTTTCACGCGATTGCGGTATCGTGTCGGTGCTCGACGGACATCCTGCGACACTGGCCTGGCTCGGCAGCGTGCACGGCCACAAGCAGAAGGCCCTTGGCGTCGAGCATTTCGGCCAGACCGGCACCGTCGCCGACCTTTATCGGCATTTCGGCATCGACGCGAACGCGATCGTGCATGCGGCGCAGGCCGCGGCGCCAGGCCGGCCGGTGCGCTATCTGAAGGCGCTGCCGTAGGCGGGGGGGTATCAGTCCTTGCAAGGCAAGGCGCGGTGGCGAAAGGCCCCCGCGCTCTACTTCGCCAGCCCTTGTTTCACATTGACGCCTGCGAGCAGCGCGCCGCCCACAAGGAAGAACGCGATCAGCACCGCCAGCCCCGCCTGCTGACTGGCAAAGACGGTGGTCGCCAGCGCCACGAAGGTCGGGCCCATGAACGAGGTCACCTTGCCCGACAGCGCGAAGAGGCCGAAGAACTCGCCATGCCGGCCCGCCGGTGCGAGACGGGCCATCAGGCTGCGCGAAGAGGCCTGGAGCGGACCGGCGACCAGGCCGATCAGCAGGCCAAGAGCGAGATAGATCCGCTCGGGCACCGAGGCGAACAGCCCGTCGCCTGGTGCCGGAGGCGTAGCCGGCAGCACGAAGAAGATGCGGTCGGGCCCGAGCGAGAGGATGCCGAGGCAGGCGAAGAGCAGGCAGGCGATGGCGCCCAAGACCACGGGCTTGCCGCCGATGCGGTCATCGAGCTTGCCGCCGAACCAGGCGCCGAGCGTGCCGGTGATGGTGAGCATGATCCCGAAGATGCCGAGTTCGATGGTCTGCCAGCCGAAGACGCCGGCCGCGTAGATGCCTCCGAAGGCGAAGAGCGCCACAAGCCCGTCCTGATAGATCATGTTGGCGAGCAGAAAGCGCCCAAGTGCAGGCAGGCGCGGCAGTTCGGCGATGGTCGCCTTCAGCCGCGAGAGACCGCCCTGCGCCGCTTCCCTGAGGCGCATGCCGGTTCCCGGTGAGTCCGGTGTCAGCAGGAACATCGGTGTGACGAAGATGACGAACCAGAGCGCAGTGAGCGGCCCCGAGGCGCGGTCACCCTCGCGCGCTGCTGCGTCGAGGCMGAGAATCGGCACGAGGCCTGCCAGCGTCTTGCCGGTGAGCGGATCTGCGGCGAGCAGCGCCAGCGTGATTGCAAGCGAGATCAGACCGCCGAGATAGCCGATGGCCCAGCCCGTGCCGGAGAGCCATCCGAGCCGTTCCGGCGGCACGAGCCGCGTCATCATCGCATTGTTGAAGATGGTGGCGAATTCGGCACCGATCGTGGCGATGATGAAGCCCGCGAGCGCGATCGGAACCGCGGCGGGCGAGCCGGGCCTTGCAAACCAGAGCAGGGCCGAGCCGATGACGAGCAGCGCGCCGAAGGCCGCTATCCAGGGCTTGCGCGGGCCCGTGCGGTCAGCGATGCCGCCGAGCAGGGGAGAGAGCAGGGCGATGCAGAGACCCGCGAAACCCGTGGCATAGCCCCAGAGCGCCTGTCCCTCTGCCGCGTCCGCCGCAAGGGCGGAGGCGAAAAAGGGCGCGAAGACGAAGGTGGTGACCAGCGTGAAGAATGGCTGTGCCGCCCAGTCGAAGAACAGCCAGGCCGTGACGGCCCGGCGTGGCGGATACGTGACGGGCGCGAGTGCCGCCGCAGGCGCGTGGGAAAGGTTCACTGCAGGGTCGTCTCTGGGTCGCCGCCACCGCGCGCCAGCTCGATCTCGGTGATCGCGACCAGGACGTCGGCGCGGTTCTTCAGGCTGGAGGCCTCGAGCAGCGCCTGTTTCTCGCGCGGACCGAAGGGGCACATCATCGAGAGCGCGTTGACCAGCGCCTCGTTGGGTGCTTCGTTGATGCCCTTCCAATCGATCTTGAGGTCATTGGCCTTGGCGAAGGACCGAAGCGCCTTGAGCAGGCTGTTGCGGTCGACCTCGTCCTCCCCCGCACGCGCGGTGAAATCGATGGCGAAGTCGTCATAGCTGACACGGCACTGGCGATAGGCCGTCGTCACCGAGAGCTCCTCGACAATGCGGAAGCGCGCGATGCCGGTGAGCGTCAGGATATAGCGATCATCGCCAGTCTCGGCGAACTGCGTGATCCGGCCGAGGCAGCCGACCTGCAACAGGCTGGGCGTGTCGGTCTGGCGGCCGCTTTCCGGCTCGGGCTGGATCATGCCGATGGTGCGGTGGTCCCGCAGCGCATCGTCGATCATGGCGATATAGCGCGGCTCGAAGATGTTGAGGGGCATCTGCCCGCGCGGCAGGAGGAGCGCACCGGCCAGCGGGAAGACCGGGATCACCAGCGGGCAGTCCTGGGCTCCGTTATAGACGGCATTCATGCCCATGGGCGTGTCGCTCCCTTCCATCGCGGCACCTTATGAAAACAGCAGCGTCGAAAGCTTGCGCCGACCTGCAACGCTGGCGTCGTCCATGTGACCCCAGGCCTCGAAGAACTGCAGCAGCTGCTTGCGCGCGCCGTCGTCGTTCCAGGTCCGGTCAGCCTTGATGATGGCAACCAGCTGGTCGACGGCTTCTTCGCGCTTGTCATGGGCATTCAGCGCCAGCGCCAGATCGAAGCGGGCCTGATGATCCCCGGGGTTGGCCGCAACCTTCGCTTCGAGTTCGGCCGTATCGCCGAGCGAAGCGGCCTGCTCGGCGAGTTCGATCGCGGCACGCACGGCAGCCAGCGCCGGATCGGACGCCTTGGCTTCGGGAGCGGTGGCCAGGATGCCCTTGGCGCCGTCGAGATCACCCATGTCGAGATGCAGGCGCGCCAGTCCGGCGAGCGCTGGGACATTGTCGGGCTCGAGCGCCAGCACATTGGCATAGAGTTCGCCCGCGCCGGCCGCATCGCCGGCCTCGAGCGCCTCCTGCGCGGCGGCGACCAGCTCTTCGGTCGCGCCCGGGCCCATCGGTCCAACGAGCTTCTCGATGAAAGCCTTGATCTGGCTTTCCGGCTGGGCGCCCATGAAACCGTCGATCGGCTGGCCGCGCTGGAAGGCGATGACGGCCGGGATCGACTGGATGCCGAGCTGGCCCGGGATCTGCGGGTGCTCGTCGATGTTCATCTTGACGAGCTTGACCTTGCCACCGGCAGCCTTGATCACCTTCTCGATGACCGGGGTCAGCTGTTTGCAGGGGCCGCACCACGGGGCCCAGAAATCGACCAGAACCGGCTGGTTCATCGATTCGGCGACGACATCCTGCCGGAAGCCCTGTGTCGTCGTATCCTTGATCAGGCCGGGTTGCTCGGCCGCATCGCTGTTGAGCAGCATGGGTCTTCCTTCATCTCGTCAACAAGATCGACCGCGGCCACGCTGGGCCGATCACGGTCGGGCATACGAAAACGGGCGCATGACCATAGGCCGCGCGCCACATAGATGGGGAGGTTCAGTCGTTCTGTCCATCGACCGGTGCTGGCAAATCGACGATCAGCGGCTCATGTCCGGTGCTGCGCAGGAAGCCCAGCATGTCGTCGCGTGCGATGCGCAGCGTCGCGGTGTTGATCAACGGATGGAAATTCATCGCCTCGCCGCTCATCAGATWGGCGTCGAGCACCATCGTCACATCACCGGCGCGATCATTGATCACGGCAAAGGCGGTGACCGAACCGGGCGTCACGCCGAGCTTCTCCTCCAACAGTTCGGCCGAGCCGAAGGAAAGCCGACCGCTGGCTCCCAGCGTCTGATGCAGCCGCTTCAGATCGATTCGTGTGCTCTCCAGGGCCGAGACCAGGAAAAGCCGGCCCTTCTTGTCCTTGAGAAACAAGTTCTTGGTGTGGTGCCCATCGATCGTGCCGCGCAGAGACTTCGATTCGGCGACGGTGAAGACCGCCTCATGATCGAGCCTGTGGAAAGGAATACCCTGCGTGGCCAGATGGGAGCAGAGCTCGTCGGGTGTCAGTGGCGAGGTCATCGTAACTCGTCGGAAACAAAGAGTTCTTGGCGTTGCCTAGCCCGCCGGACGGCATCACCGCAAGGGCGCCGTTCCGGCGCCGGCGGGGCGCCAATCAGGGCATCGGCGAAAAACTTTGCAACAAGGCGCTTGCGCTTCGCAGCGCTTTGGGCAATAAGCCCGCCACGCGCCGCTTGGCGCGCCAATGTCCGGATGCGGGTGTAGCTCAGGGGTAGAGCACAACCTTGCCAAGGTTGGGGTCGAGGGTTCGAATCCCTTCGCCCGCTCCAGACATTCTTCCCAACCAAGACTGTCGCAGGCGCCGGGCTTCCCGGCGCTTTTTGCGTTTTGAGGTCGAGGCGATCGCTTGAAGGGGGGCCACAGGCGCTCAGACGTCCGTGGTGCCGGAGCTCACCCGCTTGCGCAGACGATTCGCGGTTTGGGCGTTCACGCTGGGCCCCTCGCACTCGGTGCCGGTGTCGAGGCCAGCGTCCCGCGCGGAATTCCTGACGACGCTGATCATTATCCTCATCGGAAACGCGCGCCGATGGGCCCTTGGGAGCCGGAGAGCCGGTTCCGGCATGCCGTGCTCTCGTGCGCAAACCAGGCCACCGCCTTCGACAGGATATCGCCGCCCGACGCAGCCGGTGGTCCTCGCGCCGCGGACGGATCGGTTCCTTACGTTCCGCGCTGGTTGTGCCGTCGTCCCGATCAGCCTGGTCGACCGCGAAACGCGGCCGGCGATGGTTCGCTTCCGGCCGTCGGGCGCCCGGCAGGCTTATTGCCCCGCCTGCAGATTCGCGCTCCTGGCCGTTTGCACGATGAGACGCGAGATGAGCTCGGGGGCTTCGACATGCGGCATGTGTCCGATGTCGGCGAGCACGTGAAGAGCGACGAAGCCCGGAAGACCTCTGCTATGGGAGACCGGAATGATGCGGTCGGCTTTGCCCCATATCACGCGGGTCGGGATGTGAAGCGACGCGATTGCATTCCCGATCTGAATCGTCYGGGTCGCGTCTGGAAACAGGCGGGCTGCGAGTTCCCGTTGCGGCGCGTCCACGCCGCGCCGCAACCTTTCCCGCAAAACCGCTTCGGCATAGCCTTGGGGAAGCAAGGCGGGATCGGCGACCAGTTGTTCCAGCCAAGGCAGCAGGCTGGCTGCCGAGCGGGCCGTTAAGAAACCCTCCAGAAATTCACCATCAATGTCCGGACCGAGGCCGGCTGGCGCAATCAGGGTCAAGGATCGTGCACGAATCGCCGAATTCGCGGCGATGGCGGCTGCGACAGCGCCACCCAGGGAATGCCCGACGATGTGGCATTCCGTCAGCCCGGTGTCCTCGAGATAGGCGAGCGTTGCATCCACCAACGCGTTCAGGCTCGGGCTGCCCGCCGCCGCAGTGCGGCCGTGGCCGGGCAGATCGGGAGCGAATGACGCGATGGTGGGGTCGAGATATGCGCGGACGTTGTTCCAGGCGCCCGAATTGGCCCCAAAGCCATGAATGAAGACTATCGGAGGGAGCCCGCCCTTGTGTCGGGCAACAGGGCTCCCCTGCCGAGGCGCGGAACCGACTTGTACTGGCTCGGGCCGTTGCTCGGCCAAGATCCGCTCGATATCGCGGCTCTTGATTCGACCTCCCGGACCCGTGCCAACCATCGCCGTCGTGTCCAGCCCCGCCTGCCTGGCAAGGCGGCGAGCCAGTGGGGAAATCGGGGTTCGATCCCTGGACAGGCTGATTGATGCGGACMGGGTAGGCTCCGGGGTGGCAATCGCAACGGTTGGCTCGGGCATGTCGGCTTCGCCGATCGCATCCCCGTCATTGCCGATATGGCCCAGCACGCTGCCGACGCCGACCTCGGCCCCTGCCGCAGCGACGATTGCGACGAGCATGCCGTCGCGCTCCGCCTCGATTTCAGTCGCTGCTTTCGCAGTCTCGACGACGACGACGACATCGCCTTGCTTCACCCTGTCGCCCACGGCAACCGCCCAGGACACCACGGTTGCGCTTTCCATGTATTCGCCGGCGCCGCCGGTGAGCCTGATCTCGCTCGTCATGACTGGCCTCCGCTCATGCCACTGCCCGCCGCGCTGCTGCCGCGATCTTGGCCGCATCCGGCAGCACGGCGTTTTCGAGCGGCTCGCTGTAGGGGATCGGAATATCGTGGGTCGCAACGCGTTCAACGGGAGCGTCGAGTTCGTCGAATGCCGTTTCCATGATGGTGGCGCTCAGCTCCGCGCCATAGCCGCAGAAGCGCCAGCCTTCATTGACCACTACGGCGTGATGGGTTTTGGCGATCGAGGCCCGGATGGTGTCGCGGTCGAGCGGGCGCAGGCTGCGCAGGTCGATCACCTCGGCGGAAATTCCTTCGCCCGCGAGGAGTTCGGCCGCCTTCAGCGATTCGATCAACATGCGCGAGGAGGCGATGATCGAGACATTGCTGCCTTCCCGCGCGATGCGGGCCTTGCCGATCTCGACCAGATGATCGCCGTCCGGCACTTCGTCGCGGCTGTTGTAGAGGAGCTTATGTTCAAGGAAGATCACCGGGTGATCGTCACGGATCGCAGCCTTCAGGAGGCCCTTGGCGTCGGCGGCAGTCGCCGGTGCGACCACTTTCAGGCCGGGAATATGGGCGACGAGCGCGTCCAGGCTCTTGGAATGCTGTGCCCCGGCACCAGCCCCGCCGCCGCCCTGGGTGCGGAGCACGAACGGCATGGTGACCTGACCGTTCCAGATATAGTTGTAGATCGATGCCTGGTTCATGAGCGCGTCGATGCTCAGAGGCAAGAAATCCGCATACATGATTTCGAGCACGGGTCTCGTGCCGGCCATCGCGGCAGTGACGGCCATGGCGGTCAGCGTCTGCTCGGAGATCGGTGTGTCGCGAACACGCTCGGGGCCAAATTCCGCGAGCAGGTCCTTCGTCACCTTGAAGACGCCGCCATAGACCGCGATGTCCTCGCCGAAGAGCCAGACATTGGGATCGCGCTGCATTTCCTCGCGCAGGGCGGCACGCAGGGCTTCGGCATAACGCATCATTGCCATCACACGGCTCCAGCGTAGTAGGGGGCACTCGGGGCATGATCGACGAAGCCCGGCAACGGATCAGCCAGCGCTTGGTCTACGGCGGCATCGACGGCAGCACGTGCTTCGGCGCCGACAGCATCCAGGTGTGCCGGCGATACGCTTGCGGCCAGCGAGCGGCGGGCGAAGACGATCGGGTCGCGCTCGCGCCACGCTGCACGGTCTTCTGCGCTCTGATAGCCGCCGACATCGCTGGTCGAGAACCCGACCATCCGATAGGTCTTGGCCTCGACAAGTGAGGGGCCTTCGCCGCGCCGCGCCCGGTCGACCGCTGCGGCCACCGCCCGATAGACGGCCGTGATGTCGTTGCCGTCGACACTGTCGCCAGGCATGCCATAGCCGGCAGCGCGAACCACCAGATCCGGAACCGAGGACTGGGTCGAGTGATGCGCGGTCAGGCCGTACTGGTTGTGCTCGAGCACGAAGACGACCGGCAGCTTCCACAAGGCTGCGATATTCATGGATTCGTGGCAGATGCCGGTCTGTGCGGCGCCGTCTCCGAAGAGGCACATGGCGACGCGAGCGCCGCCATCGGCGCGATTGCGCATCTGGAGCGAAACCGCAAAGCCCGTGGCTGCCGGGATTCCGCCGCCGACGATGGCATTGCCCCCGAGAAGGCCGTTCGCGACATCGGCAATCAGCATATGACCGGCGCGGCCAGCGCATGTCCCGGTTGAACGGCCGAGAATCTCGGCCACGATCGGATGAAGTCCGACGCCCTTGCCGACGTAATGGGCGTGGCCGCGATGGGTGCTGGTCAGCAAATCGGAGGCATCGAGCATCGCAGTCGCGCCAATGCCGACCGCTTCCTGTCCGTCGCAGCGATGGATCGGGCCGCGGGTCTTGCCGGCCTTGTGAAGCTCACCCAGCCGTTCCTCAAGATGCCGCACCGCAATCATGCGGCGCAACATCTCGATCTGTTCGTCAATCGTGGGCGAATTCCTCATCGTCGGTGTTCTCCGCGCAGCCGAGTCGAGCGTCCTGATGCGAGACGTTCGCCGCGCGTGACCGGCGCATGCGTGGAGAAAGCCAAGCGTTTTCGGAGATCGGCTCTAGCGCATTTCCCGACAGAGCGCTATAAGTGTACGCACAATGGAATGCACTATTTGCATGGCGGCGAACGTTCGATCTCGAGAGGGCCTCGTGCCCGATCGGCTTGGACGTTTCTCTGCCTCACATGAGTTGAGCGGGCAGAGCGCTTCCGCAAACATGGAGAAGCACGATGATCTTCGACCACCGCGTCTACACGGCCCGACCAAACCGTCTTCCGGACTTCCTGCGGCTCTATGAGGACGTCGGCCTGCCGATGCAGCGCCACTATCTGGGTGAGCCCTTCGGCTTCTTCCAAACCCATATCGGCGATCTCAGCCGTGTCGTTCATCTCTGGAAATACGACAGCCTCGCCGACCGTGAAGCTCGCCGCGATGCGATGGAGGCCGATCCGGCGTGGCAAGCCTATCGCCGCCAGGTGGTCGAGGCCGATCCGCTGATGGACATGCGCAACCAGATTCTGAAGCCGGTGTCGTTCTTCAACCCGAAGGCTTGACCCGGTCGGCTTGCCGGTCCACGCGGAATCCTGATTTCATGAAACTCGATTTCTTTGCCGGCAACGAGAGTTGGCGGATCGCCTGCGATACCGCGCGGGCGCCCCGCACGCTTCGGTCCCTGGCCTCCACCCTKCCGGCGCCTCTGCAGCTCCACACGCCCAAGATCGCAGGCCAGCACATCTACTGGCATGCACCGTTCGTCGAGGACGCCGAGGGCGGGGTTGATGTCATGGAGGCGCCTCCCGGCGCCTTCCTGTATTGGCCGGCGCGGCAGTTCCTCGAGCTGACCTTCGCACCCCTGCAGGCCGAGACCGCCACGGTCACGCTGCTGGGCCAGATCGAAGGTGGCCTGCCCGCCTTGCAGGCGCTTGGCCTAAGCCTGCGCGAAGGACATGGAGTGAAGGCGTTCGACGGGCGGCTGGTGCTCGCCGAGGGCGCGCAGCCACAGATGACGGCGTCCCCGGCTTCGAGCTTGCCCGAGGCGCTCGTCGCGCGGCGCGAGACGCTGTGGCGGGCCAGTCCGCCGGATATCGACGGCATGCTCGCCTCGCGCGCGATCATGCACCCCTCCGGCCCGCTCTTCCTGGCCGAATCCGAGGCGCGCATCCTGCAGGAGCTGCTGTGGTGGGTCCGCAGCGGTCTCGCGAGCGAGGAGCCGCAGGTTTCGCGGAGCGTCGCCGCGCTGGCCTGCAACAAGGCCGGTACCCGCCTGCGCGACTTCTGCCATCTCGGTGAGAGCGCCGAAATCCTGTTTGCGCTCGAGGCCGCGTTCCGGCGCCCGGAGATTGCGCTGGCGGAACTGACCGACGAGGCGATCCTGTGTGCAGGTCGTCTCGCRGCCTGGCTCGACCTGCGGATCCCGTGGTCGGCCGTCAACTGTGCCGTCCGCACGGCACTGGACGCGAGGGCCGAAGCGGCATGACCAGCGCGCTCGCCCCCCTGCAAGATGGCGGCACGCTCGCCTTCACCGAGACCGGCGCCGGCGCGCCGCTTGTCCTGATCTCAGGGCTGGGCGGGCTCGCGTCGTTCTGGAAGGATTTCGCCAGCGTCTGTGCCGGCCATTTCCGCGTGATCACTTACGATCATCGCGGCGTCGGGCGTTCGAGCCCACTGGACGGATCGACCAGCATCGCCGCGATGTGCGACGATCTCATTGGCCTGCTCGATCATCTGGGCATTGAGCAAGCGATGATCCTCGGCCACTCCACCGGCGGCGCGATCGCGCAGCGATTGGCGATAGACAATCCGCAACGTCTTTCGCGCCTCGTCCTCTCGGCGACCTTCGCGCGACCGTGCGCCTATATGGAGCGACTGTTCGCCGGCCGTATCGAGATCCTCGACCGGCTCGGCGTCGATGCCTATCGACGTCATGCCGTCACCCTGCTGAACGCGCCGTACTGGCTYGCCGAGAACGACGCCCGCGTCACTGCGGAGCTGACCGGCGGTGCGCCTGCGACCGAACGGGACGCCGCGACCATCCGCGCGCGTATCAAGGCTGTGCTGGGACATGGTGTCGACGAGTCCCTCGATACGATCGCCTGTCCGGCCAGGATCGTGGTCGCGGCCGACGACATCGTGACCCCGCCCTATCACTCCGAGCGCCTCGCGCATGCCATCCCCGGCGCCGAACTCGCCGTGCTCCCTCGTGGCGGTCACTACGCCATGCGGGCTGAGCCGGCGCTCTACCGGGACGCAGTACTCGATTTTCTGCGCGGCTGACCGGCCCGCATGACAAGGATCTGAACCGATGCAAGACATTCTGGGACGTGGACCGATCGGCGTCGTCGGCCTGGGCACGATCGGCCAGCGCTGGGCGGCGACCTTTGCCCATGCCGGTTATGACGTATCCTGCTATGATCCCGATCCCGCCCGCTGGGAGGCCTTTCAATCCCTGCGCGCAACGCTTGCCGACGACCTGCAGCGTCTTTCGCCGGCCAAGGCCGAAACGGGAGACATTCGCTTCGCGAGCGATCTCGCAACCGCGATGGCCGGTGTTCGCTTCGTCCAGGAATCGGGGCCGGAGCAACTCCCATTGAAGCAGGCACTGCTGGCGGAGATCGAACAGCATATCGCTGCGGATGTGGTGATCGCGTCCTCCTCTTCGGCCCTGCTCGTCTCGGACATGCAGTCGGCCTGTGCGCATCCCGAGCGGGTGGTCCTCGCCCACCCGTTCAATCCCGTCCACCTGATGCCGCTCGTCGAGATCGTCGGCGGGAAGGCGACCTCGCCGGAGGTCGTCGAGCAGACGCGTGCCTTCTATGAGGATCTCGGCAAGAAGCCAGCCGTGCTCCGGCGCGAGGTCACAGGCCATCTGGCCCTGCGGCTGATGGGAGCGATGTGGCGCGAGGCCATCGCACTCGTCGAAAGCGGCGTCGCGACGGYGGAAGATGTCGACCGAGCCTTCTGCTACGGCCCTGGCCCGAAATGGACCTTGCAGGGCTCGTTCATCTCGAACCACCTCAACGCCGAGGGTATCGAATCCTTCCTGACCAAATAYGGCAAAACCTATCAGGACATCTGGGACGATCTCGGCGATGCCCGGCTTGATACCCCGACCGTGTCACGCGTGGCGAAAGCGGTGCGTGAGGCGATTGGCGAACGCAGCGATGACGACCTGCGCAGCCAGCGCGATGCCGGGCTGGTCGACCTGCTGCGGGTGATGTCGCAGCGTGCGGCACTCTGAACGCAGGCAATGAAGAGGACCGGATGATGCAGAGCGCCTTCCCCTATCAAACCGCCCTCGTCACGGGCGCATCGCGCGGAATCGGCGCCGCGATTTGCCGCAAGCTCGCGACCCTTGGGCTTACGGTCTACGGCGTTGCACGTAGCGAGGATGCACTCGCGACCGTCGTCGCCGAGGCCGGGGTCATCCCGGTGGTTGCCGATGTTCGCGATGTTGCGGCGATCGTCGCCGCGCTCGACGGGGCCAAGATCKACATCCTGGTCAACAATGCCGGTATGGTCGCCTCGGTGAAACCGCTCTACGAGCAGACCGCGGAGGAAATCTCCGAGACGATCGCGGTGAACTTCACTGCGCCCATGCTGCTGATGCAGTCGTTACTGGGCGGCATGGTTGAGCGTCGTCGCGGTCATGTCATCAATATCACGACGACTGCCGCACGCGGCGTGTTTGCGGGAACGTCGGCCTATGGTGGGGCCAAGGCGGGGCTCGCCCATGCCGGTCGTTCTCTGCGTTACGATCTCGCCGGCAGCAATGTCCKCGTCACCGATCTCGCTCCAGGCCGCGTCGAGACTGACATTTATCTGCAGGCCTTCGCGGGCGATCGCGCCCGCCTGCATGATTCGATGTATGGCGCCGTTCGGGCCCTGAAACCGCAGGACATCGCTGAAACGATCGCGGCCGTGCTTGCCCTTCCTGAGCATGTCGACGTCACCGAAATCGAGGTGTCGCCAACCGATCAGGCTGTGGGCGGTCATGTCTACAAGTCGCAGCCGGCCTGAAGGAGGGTGGGGCTCAGGGGCGCCTGCCCGCCCTCCCGTCAGTGAGCTTGGCAAGAACGGCGTCGCAGGCCGCGGTCCAGCCTTCTTTGGCGCCGTGCTCGGACAGCACCGCGAGGCCGCGCTCCGTGATCCCGCCTGGCGTCGCGAGATTCGCAATCAGCGTTTCGACCGGCTCCGGCCTTTCGGCAATCATCCGGCCAGCCGCCACGAAGGTCGTCGCGGCAAGTTCGCGGGCTGCCTCAGGGCTCATGCCATGAGCGACGGACCAGTCGCGACCGAGGCCGATAAGGCTCTGAGCCCAGCCATAGATGGCGGCGCTGACCGTTGCGGTCTCGAACTGGGCTTCATTCTCAAGGACGATGACGGGGCCGAGCCGTGCGAGCAGCGCCTGAACTTCGGGAAAACTCGGGAACGCCGTTGTCGGGCTCGCGCCGAGAGATGCGGCTGTGAGCGGCATGATCCGCATGACGCGGGCAGGGGCGGCGGCCTTTTCCAAATGCGCAATGGGCACGCCCGCGCAGGCCGAAACCAGGATGTGCTCCGGGCGCCATGGCAGATGGCAGATAGCTGCAATGGCATCGGCCGGCCGCGTCGCGAGAAAGACGATGTCCGCACCGGATATGAGCGTGGAATTGCACTCGGCCAGCTCAAGCTCATGGCGTTCGGCCAACTTCGGTCCCTGACCGCGCGGCGACAGGGCAAGGTGGGGAACCGTCTGCTGGTCGCGCAAGAGGCCTTCAATCATCGCCTCGGCCAGATGGCCGACTCCGAGAAATGCGATCCGTGTCATGATGATCCCAAGAAGAAGCTGCCGGCCGGATTCGGAGGGCGCTGGTTGATTTTTTCCGGTTGCGCGATTTGAAGCTTGCACTGACCGCTTCTTGGTGATGCGAGAGCGGGGAAACGTCGTCGACAATGAGAGACGGAATGCCGAAGACCGCGAAGGCCCCGACCGTCAAGGCAGCCCCACCGCGTCGGGCGGCGGACAGCGCAGAACGCGCCTATCGCGCGATTCGGCAGCAGCTCGTCGAATTCAAGATGCGGCCGGAGGAGCGCATCAACGAGGTGCATCTGGCGCAGATGCTGGAGCTGTCGCGCACGCCGGTCCGAGAAGCGCTGAACAGGCTGGCCAGCGAGGGGTTTGTCGTCTTCACGCCCAACAGGGGCTTTTACTTCCGCGGCCTCGATATCGACGATCTCGTCGATCTGTTCGAGATGCGCTCCATCATTGAAACCGGCGCGTTCGCTCTTGCGTGCGAGCGCGTCGATCAGGCTGGGATCGAGCGCCTTCAGGCGTTCTGGGAGGATGCGCGTCGGCGCTACGCCAACAACGATCCCGACGAGATCCTCGAACTGGACGAAGCCTTTCATGTCCATGTCGCCGAGCTTGCCGGCAATCCCGAGGTCGTGCGCCAGCTTATCGGCGTCAACGCCCGAATCCGGTTTATCCGACGAGTCCAGATCGAAAACGGCCCGCAACACTCGAGTCTCGTCGGGGATCATTCGCGGATCGTCCAGGCGCTTGCTGAGCGCGACGCCGCAAAGGGCATTGAGATTCTGCGCGCACATATTTCGCTGACTTTCGCCGAGGCGCGCAGTGTTCTCAAGGATGCGCTTCTGAAGATTTTCGTGCCGGAAGAGTCGGGGTCGGTACGGCGCCGGGCACGCGTTCCGCGGAACTGACATCCCGATCCGCCTACGGGATATGAGGACGTGGCGAGACCCGCTGCGTCTCTGACGCGCATTTCCTTCCGCCGCGCGTTTGCGCGCGCGCTCACTCGGCCGGCAAATGTCAGCCGGCGAGGCGGGACTGCGTGCAGGTAATGCCCGCCTGCCAAACCAGCTGCTGACATCGCGATCGTTCTTATTCCCTATGCCCCGCGATTCGGGGTGCTGGATGCGGGGCCTCGCATGGCCTGCCCACCCTTGCGCCACGCGCGTTCTCATCTTTGTGCAACGGCCAGAAATCGAAGTTTCAAAAGTGCCTGTACAACTGCATGCACTTATGACACGGTCACTGGTGTCAGGGGAAGCGGCTCCGCGCAAAACGGTAGTGAGATGCTCGATCACGTACTCGGCCTGGACCATATCGTTGTTGCCGTGAGCGAACTCTCGGCATCGGCCGAACGTTGGCGCGCGCTGGGGTTTTCGGTGTCGCCGCGTGGTCTCCACAGCGACTATCTCGGCACCGCCAATCACACGATCATGTTCGAGGACGACTACGTCGAACTGCTCGGCGTGCTTGCCCCGACGGACTTCAATCGGCCGACCCGCGACTTCCTCGCCGCGGGAGCGGGGCTGGAACGCCTCGCGATGCGGACTGACGATGCGCAGGCGGCGCTCGATACGCTCAAGAGAGGCGGCATTTCGGCGACTGGGCCGTTCGAATTCCGTCGGCCAGTCGAACTGGGCAGCGGCGGCGTGGGAGAGGCGGGGTTTCGCATCTTCCAATGGCCGCTCGAGCCAGCGCCTGCCGGTGTGCGCCTCTTCGCCTGCCAGCATCTGACGCGCGAGACCGTCTGGCTGCCTGATCTCGTCAGCCATGCCAATGGTGCCCGCGCCCTGAGCCGCATCGAGATCGTGGCTGAGGATCCGCCGGCTGCCGCGGCGCTCTGCGCGCAAATGCTCGGCCTCACATTCGCGCGGGGCGAGGACGGTGGTTTCTGCGTCGCTATGCGCCCGCGGGGGGCGGATCTCGTCTTCATGGATGCGCCGAGTTTCGACAGGCGTTGGCAGGTCGGCGCGCAGGCTCAAGGCACAGGCTGCGGAATTGTCCTCGACGTCGCGGCTGGCACGACCGCCGAGCCATTCGCCGAATGGAGCATAGCCGGCGAATGGCCGCTGCATTGCGCCTCCGTCGAAGGGGCTCTGATTGGCTGGGAAGCCGGAAGGCGGTCCGCGCGGCCTTGATCGATCGCCTGACGCCAGCAGGCCTGAATTCACAATAATGGAGGGGAACATGACTRCATCAACATTTACGCGTCGTCAGATGCTCGCATCGGCCGGTGCGGCGGCGCTGCTAGCGGGCTCGCCGATCGGAGCGTTCGCCCAGGAGCCGCGGCGGGGCGGTACCGTGACCGTGCACATGCCGCAGGAGCAGCGCATCCTGAACCCCGCATTGCGGGCCTCGACCGGTGTCTATGTCATCGCCTCCAAGATCATGGAGCCGCTGGTCGACCTKAACGAGAAGGGCGAACTCGAGCCCATGTTGGCGACGAGCTGGGAAGGTTCGCCGGACGGCAAGACCATCACGATCAAGCTGCGCGAGGGCGTGAAGTGGCACGACGGCAAGCCCTTCACCTCCGCTGACGTGCAGTACACGGCGATGGAGCTGTGGAAGAAGCACCTGAACTACGGCACGGCGCTGCACTCCGCCCTGGAGGCGGTCGATACGCCGGACGCGCATACGGCGATCTTCCGCTACAACCGTCCGATGCCGATGGACCTGTTCATGGGCGCCGCGCCCGACCTGGGCTACATCGCGCCCAAGCACATCTACGAAGGCACCAACATCCTCGACAACCCGGCGAACGTCGCGCCGATCGGAACAGGCCCGTTCAAGTTCGCGCAGTATGAGCGCGGCCAGTATGTCATCGCCGAGCGCAACCCCGATTACTGGCGCAAGGGTTACCCCTATCTCGACAAGATCATCTGGCGCTTCATCACCGACAAGGCCGCGGCGACTGCCGCGATCGAGGCCGGCCAGGTCCATATGAGCAACTATTCCTCGCTGCCGCTGGCCGACATCGATCGGCTGGGCAAGGACGCCCGCTTCGAGGTCTCCTCGCGCGGCAACGAGCGCCAGCCCTTCCAGAACACGATCGAATTCAACCTGCGTCGCAAGGAACTCGCCGATGTCCGGGTCCGCCGTGCCATCGTCCACGCGGTCGACACCGATTTCTTCATCGAGAACTTCCTGTACGGCAACGGCAAGCGGGCGCACGGGCCGATTCCGTCCGTCTCGACCAATTTCTACAAGGCGGGAGCGCCCGACTATCCGTTCGACGTCAAGAAGGCCAACGCCCTGCTCGACGAGGCTGGCTTCAAGCGCGGCTCCGACGGCACGCGCTTCTCGCTCAAGATGCTGAGCCCGCCCTTCGGCGAGGACATCCCGCTCTGGTCGACCTTCATCCAGCAGTCGCTGCAGCAGGTCGGCATCAAGGTCGAGCTTCAGCGTCCCGATGCGGCGACCTATCTCACGGCCGTCTATCGCGACTGGAATTATGATCTCTCGACCGGCTGGCACATCTATCGCGCCGATCCGGCGATCAGCACCATGGTCTGGTACCGCTCGGGCAGCCCGAAGGGCACCGCGTTCACCAACCAGTGGGGCTGGGAAGATCCCAAGGCCGACAAGATGATGGACGATGCCGCCTTCGAGATCGATCCGGCCAAGCGCAAGGCCGCCTATCCCGAGATCGTCAAGCTGCTGAACACCGAGCTCCCGCTCTGGATGGCGACAGAACGCCAGTTCATCTCGGTCACCAGCAAGAAGCTCAAGAACCACCACAACAATCCGCGCTGGCCTTCGAGCCACTGGGCGGATCTCTGGATCGAATCCTGATCCTGGCGCGCCCCAGAAAAGTACGGCCATGCACATTCTGAAACTGGCCGGACGACGCCTGATGAGCAGCGTTCCGACGCTGCTCATCCTGCTCGCCGGATTATTCGTGCTGCTTCAGTTCGCGCCCGGCGACACGGTTGATGCATTGATGGCGCAGATGGGCGGTGGCGACCCTGCCACTGCGGCAGAGTTGCGTCGCTTCTATGGGCTGGAAGGCAGCGCGGCTGTCCGCTTGCTGGACTATCTCTGGCGGCTCGTCCGTCTGGATCTCGGATTCTCCGCGATCTACAACAAGCCCGTCGCCACCGTTATCCTGGAGCGGCTGCCGGCAACGCTCCTGCTGATGTTCTCGGCGCTGAGCTTCGCCTTCTTTGCCGGCATGCTGCTTGGCATCGTCTCGGCACAGCGCGTGAACSGCTGGGCCGATACGCTGATTTCGCTGCTCGGCCTCATCTTCTATGCCACGCCGTCCTTCTGGCTCGGGCTGATGAGCATCGTCGTCTTCTCGATCTGGCTGGCCTGGCTCCCGCCCGGTGGCTTTCAGGAAATCGGTGCGGGCTGACGGGCATTTGGCTGGTGCTCGATATCGCACGGCATCTGGTCCAGCCGACGATCACGCTCTCCCTGATCTTCCTCGCCATCTATCTGCGCATCATGCGCGCCTCGATGCTCGAGGTCTCGACGCTGGATTTCGTGCGAACCGCCCGGGCAAAGGGCCTGAGGCAGAGCGAGATCGTCCGGCGGCATGTCCTGCGGAACGCTCTCTTGCCGATGGTCACGCTGATCGGCCTGCAAGCCGGCACGATGCTGGGTGGTTCGGTCGTCATCGAAAGCGTGTTCTCGCTCCCCGGCATCGGGCGGCTCGCATACGAATCCGTAGTTCAGCGCGATCTCAACACGCTGCTCGGGATCGTCTTTGTCTCTGCCATCATGGTCATTTGCGTGAACTTCGTCGTCGATCTCATCTATGCGCGCCTTGATCCGCGGATCACGGCCGGGGCGTCCTGATCATGAAGGCGCTCCGATATTTCCTGTTCAGCCCCGCTGCCGTGCTTGGCCTGCTCCTGCTCATCGGCATCGTCGGCCTCGCCATCTTTGCCGACCTGCTCTACCCGCGCGATCCACTGGGGCTTGCCGGTCGGCCGCTGCAATGGCCTTCGCTCGGCGGTCGCTTCCTGCTGGGAACGGACGCGTCGGGCCGCGACATCGCGGCACAGATCGCCCACGGCGCCCGCACCACATTGCTGATGGGCATCGTCTCGACCTTGATTGCGATTGCAATCGGCATCGTCGTCGGTGCGATCGCCGGCTTCTATGGCGGCATGACGGATGACGCGTTGATGCGCATGACGGAGGCCTTCCAGACGCTTCCGAACTTCATCCTGCTGCTTGTGCTCGTGGTGGTGGTGGGCTCGAACATGACGGCGGTAACGATTGCGATCGGCATCGTGTCCTGGCCGGCGGTGGCGCGCCTGACGCGCGCCGAGTTCCTGACCCTGCGCAATCGCGAGTTCGTCCAGGCCTGCCGGACGCTCGGCCTGACCAATCGCTGGATCATCTTCCGCGAGGTTCTGCCCAACGCGCTGGCGCCGATCATCGTCTATGGCAGCGTCGTGATGGCGACGGCGATCCTCCTCGAAAGCGCGCTCGCCTTCCTCGACCTGTCCGATCCGAACATCGCCTCCTGGGGCAATCTGATCGGCCAGGGCCGCAAGGTGTTGCGCAGCGAGTGGTACGTCTCCGCGATTCCCGGCGTGGCGATCCTGCTGACGATCCTGTCCGTCTCCCTTGTCGGACAGGGGCTCAACGATGCGCTGAACCCGAGGCTCCGCGGCCGATGACCCCTCTCGTTCGTATCGAAGATCTATCCATCGCCCTGCCCGGAGGGGCCGACCGGCCTTATGCGGTCGAGAAGCTCTCGCTGACCCTCACGCCGGGCGAGATCGTCTGCGTGGTCGGGGAAAGCGGTTCCGGCAAGTCGATGACCGCGTCGGCGCTGATGGGGCTGCTTCCCACCAGCCTGCCGGTGCGGGGCGGCAGGATCATGCTCGGCGAGCGGAACATTCTCGGCCTCTCCGAGGACGAGCTGCGTGCGATCCGCGGTCCCGAGATCGGCATGATCTTCCAGGAGCCGATGACGGCCCTGAACCCCCTGCGCACCGCGGGCGACCAGATCGCGGAGATGTTCCGGGCTCACACCAAGCTGTCGAAGCAGGAGATCCGGGAGCGCGCGCTGAAGCTGCTGGACGAGGTCGGCATTCCCGAGCCGGCTTCGGCCTACCGGGCCTATCCCCATGAGTTGTCGGGAGGGCAGCGCCAGCGCGTGATGATCGCCATGGCGCTGGCTCTGGAACCGAAGATMCTGATCGCGGACGAGCCGACTACTGCCCTCGATGTCACCATCCAGGCGCAGATCCTGACGCTGATCAGGGACATCCAGCGGCGGACCGGCATGGCGGTTCTGTTCATTACCCATGACTTCGGCGTCGTCGCGGAGATCGCCGACCGGGTGATGGTGATGCAGCATGGTCGCGTCGTCGAAAGCGGAACAGTCCGCGAGGTGCTCGATAATCCCAAGGCCGACTATACGCGCGCGCTGATCGCAGCGGTTCCGAGCATCACCCCGCCGCCGCCGCGGGAGTTGCCGGACAAGACGATCGCGACGGTGCGCGCTCTGTCCAAGACCTATCGGACGGGAGGCGGTTGGTTCGGCCGGCAGCGCCGCGTGACCTACGCAGTGAAGGCGGTCGATATCGATCTGCCGAGCCGGGCTACTCTGGGCATCGTCGGCGAAAGCGGTTCGGGCAAGTCGACTCTGGCGCGCTGCATCGTACGCCTGCTCGATCCCGATCAGGGAGCGATCGAACTCGACGGCGTCGATTTCGGCAAGCTTCGCGGCGAGACGCTGCGCCGCCAGCGTCATCTCGTCCAGATGGTGTTTCAGGATCCCTACGCTTCGCTCAATCCGCGGCGCACGGCCGGGGACCTGGTCTCCCAGGGGCTGATCGCCCGCGGCGTCAAGCAGGACAAGGCCTTGGCCAAAGCCAAGGAGCTGTTCTCGCTGGTGGGGCTTGATCCCAGCGCCACCGACCGTTTGCCGCATCAGTTTTCGGGCGGGCAGCGCCAGCGCATCGGGCTCGCCCGAGCGCTTGCGCTCGAGCCAAAGATCCTGGTCGCCGACGAGGCGGTTTCGGCGCTGGATGTCTCGGTCCAGGCGCAGGTGCTGCAGCTGCTCGTCGAACTGCGCGATCGGCTCTCCCTGTCGATGATCTTCATCACGCACGACCTGCGCGTCGCGGCCCAGATCTGCGATCGGATCGCGATCATGCAGCGCGGCGAGGTGGTCGAACACGGCGTCACGGCCGAGATCTTCGCTGCTCCCAAGCATCCTTATACGCAGAAGTTGCTTTCCGCCGTCCCGGGAAGAGCCCACGGAATGGAGATGACCCCATGACCGAAATTCACGAACCCGGTGAGACATTCGTTATCCAGCCCGGCCAGGCGACGAGCTATTGGCAGCCGGTTCCGGCCAACGGCCATATCGAGGTGGTCGTCGACCCCGCGCGGGTGCGGATGGATCACCCATTGGCTCTGGGAACCCAGACCGTGCCGCCCGGTGGCTATGTCCGTGAACACAGCCACGATCGACACGAGGAGGTGATTTATTTCATCAAGGGCAAGGGGCGTGCCGTGCTCGACGGCAAGGACGTTCCGCTTCAACCCGGCACCGCGATCTTCGTGGGCAAGAGCCGTCGGCATATGTTCATCAACGAGGGGACCGAGGACCTGCACTGGGTCTGGTTGATCGTGCCGAATGGCCTCGAGGATTTCTTCCGTCTGATCGGCCGTTCGCGGGTTGCGGGCGAGGCGGCACCGGCCAATTTCCCCCGACCGGACAACGTTCTCGAAATCGAGCGCCAGACCGTGTTCGCCGTGCCGCCGACCGACCAGCGCAACCCCTGATCTGTCGCAATGGGACTGCCATGAGCAGGAAGCGAATAGGGTTGATCGGCTTCGGCACGATCGCGCGCGAGGTGCATGCGCGCCTCCAACAGTCGGCGGACTTTCACTTCACCGTGCTGTTGCGGCCGGATTCTCCGAGTTGCGCCACGGTGCCGGTGGGCGTCGAGGTCGCCACGACGGTGCCGGAACTGATTGCCAGCCGACCCGACCTCGTTGTCGAGGCGGCCGGGCATGCCGCCGTCGTGGAGGCCTTGCCGGATGTTCTGGCCGCCGGCCTTGCGGTCATTGCGGCTTCGACGGGCGCCCTTGCCGATACTGATTTCCTGGCTCGCCTGACCGGGATCGCGGCACGGAGCGGGGCGCGACTCATCCTGCCGTCCGGGGCTGTCGGGGGGCTCGACTATCTCGCGGCGCTACGCGAAGCCGACGATGCCCGGATTCGCTACACCTCGCGCAAGCCACCGGCCGCGTGGGCGGCCGAGCTGGCGCAGGCCGGGCTTAGCGAGCGGTCGCTCGTCGCCGAGATCGTGCTCTATGAAGGCAGCGCGGAGGAAGCGGCGCGGCTCTATCCCAGGAACCTGAATGTCGGGCTCACCATTGCGCTCGCAGCGCGTGCCGCACGGGTGACGACGCGGATCGTCTCCGATCCCGCGGCCAGGGGAAATATTCACGAGATCGAGGCGGAGAGCTCGCTCGGCTCGGCCTATCTGCGCTTCACCAACTTGCCCTCCGCCGGCAACCCAAAGACCTCGGCGATCACGGCCTCCAGTCTGGTCGCCGCGATCCGACGCCAGTTCGACATCGTGGCCATCTGACGCGGGAATTCAGGAGCGCATGGCCGGGAGGATTTCATGACCAACACGGTGTTGCCGCCTCTCGCGGATCTCGTTCCCGGTGCGCTTCGGCCGGGCGCCGAGCTTCTTGCAGAGGGCGCGGTCATGGCGCGCACCTGGCAGGTGGGCCGCAATCTTTTCCTCGATACGATGGGCGTTCCTTCCGAGGCGGCTTACAAGCGCAGGACCGCCGTTCAGGGGCGCATCATGCAGCACGCCCATATCGGCTTTCGCAGCGTCGACAGAACGCTGGAGGCGATCCGGACCGTGCATGAGAGCTGCGCCAGGCTCGGCACGGTGGTCGATCGCTTCGGCATCACCCTGGACTGGTCGATGGGGTACCCGCTCGCGCAGCGCTCCCAGCGTCCGCGCGGCACCGGCATCGTCCTCGACGGGCCCGAGGATTTTTCGCGGATCACCGGCATCGTGCCGGCCGCGGCGCATTTCGGCGACTTCATGCTGGGCTTGCCCGGGGCCGTGGAGAATACCCGGGCCGCGCTGGCAGCCGGGGTCACCACTGTCGGGAATCTCGGCCAATATTTCACGTTCCGCCTCCCCGATTGGGACGACGATGTCGCCACCACCGAGGCCACGGTGACGGCGCTTGGGTTGATCGCTGCTCAACCCGTCGAGGTGTTGGTTCATTCGAACCTCGACGACGGCTTTGCCGGTTTGTTCGCCGATATGAGTTCCGCGCTCGGCATGGTGCTGATCGAGAAATACATCGTCGATGCGTTGATCGGCGCCAAAGTCTCGCATTGCTACGGACACCATTTCACGGCCCCGCTCATGCGGCTCGCCTTCCATCATGCCTTGATGCAGGTGTCGGACACGCCGGGAAGCATGATTTTCGGCAACACGGTGAGTTACAGATCCACGCCGGCCGGCAATTTCGCAAGTCTGGCGAGCTACCTCCAGGCCGATATCTGGTCGCTGCAGCGCCGGGCGAGTGGGCACGCGATCAATCCGGTCCCGGTGACCGAGAACGAGCGGATACCCGATACCGACGAAATCATCGATGCGCAGGTTTTCGCAGCCCGGATGGTCGAGCACGCGTCCGCCAATCTCGGCCTGATCGACCTGGCTTTGGTCGACGGGATGGCCGCAAGCCTCGTCGATGGCGGCCGGGCCTTTGCCGGCAAGGTCTTGACGGGCTTGCGGGAAGCCGGAATCGACACGCGCGATCCTGCCGCACTCATGTTGGCCCTGCGCCGAATCGGTCCGAAACGCCTAGAGGCGCTGTATGGCGCGGGGGCAGCCGACCGTGCGGCATGGGGCGGGCGGCGGGCCATTGTGCTTGCCGAATGGGTCGATGAGCTCCAGCACGCCACTGAATCCTGGGTGGCGAAGGTTCCGGTCAGTGCCCGTCGTCTGATCGAAGCGAGTGGTCTCAAGGTCTGTGTGGCCAGCAGCGATGTCCATGAGCACGGTAAGAATCTGATCGAGCACCTGCTCACGAGCCTGGGGGTTGAGGCGGTCGATGGCGGTACATCGGTCGACCCCGATGATCTTGTCGAGATTGCGCTGGCACGGGGATGCGATGTCATCGCCATCAGCACATATAACGGCATCGCCCTTCGGTTCGCGAGCGAGGTACTGGGCGCTCTCGAGCGGGCCGCCCGGTCCATCCCGGTCTGCATCGGCGGCCGGCTGAATCAGATTCCCGACGACTCGAACTCGGGCTTGCCGGTCGATGTGACCCGCGAGATTTCAGTGCTCGGCGCCMTCCCATGTGAGACACCGGAGCGAATGGTCCTCGAGCTTGAAGCCTTGGCCCTCGCGAAGCGTGGCGATCTCCGGTCGGGGAGTGGGCCCGGCCGGCCGGTTGCCGCGAGCACAGGGCAATGACAATCCGCTTCCAGGGGTAGCTTCACGGCCCCTGGTGAGCGATCTGCCGCTTGCGGACTATGGGCGCGTTTCGCCGGACGGGGGCTGCCCGATCAGGTCGAGCGTGCGCGGATCCGGTTCGCCGCCAAAATAGCGCTGCAGGCCCTGCCGGAAGATAGTGTCGCCGCTAGCCGCGGCTAGCGCAAACAGGGTCAAGCTCGAGCGAAGCTTCTTGTCGTCGGGCGAGCCGAAGATGGTGTGGGCTGAGTGGCCCTCGAGCTCCAGGATGGCGGCGGTGCACGCGACGAGGCGGGGGCCGAGAATGGGATGGGCGAGATAGGCACGCGCTTCCGCCAGCGACGCCAGGCCGTAGCGTTCCGCCGTCGGCGAAAGGCCAAGACCGCGCAGCTGCGGAAAGACGAACCACATCCAGTGGGTCCGCTTCCGGCCTGCTCGCAGCTCGGCAAGCGCGGTTTCGAAGATCGGCTCCTGGGCGGTAACGAAGCGCTGAAGGTCGTGAACCTCCGTCACGGCTTGCCCTCCCATCATTCGGCGCGACGAGCACACGGCTGGACGGTTCTCCGGGGGCCGCCGCGGATTCCCATTCTATGTGAAGAAGCGCGCGGGGCGGAAATCGGCAAGCTCCTGCTGTTCAATGCCAGTGAGGATCTCGTCCGCGGCCATGGCCCCGAGCGCCGGCGAGAGCGTCGCGCCGCTATGCGTGACMATCAGATAATAGCCGTCGAGGCCAGGCACGGGCCCGATGGCCGAGAGGCCATCCCTGGGAATGGGGCGCTGGGTGACGCGCGTGGCCTCGGGTTGGATCGGCGTAATGCCGGGAAGGATCCTGGTCAGCCGTTCGATCACGACCGCAGCCTGTGYCATGCCGGGATGCTCGCTGACCTCGGGCGTCACCTGCGCGTCGGCCGGTCCCCAATGCACCATCAGCCTTCCGGCGCCATCCGGTCGGAAATCGCAAAGCGGCGAGGAGACCACGCGCTGGATCGAAGCCGGCACAGGCGGTGTAAAGACCAGGAAACCGACCGTGGGCTCCAGCGGGACATTGGGAGCGGACGTGCCGATCGTGTCATTGGACCAGCGCCCGGTGCAGTTCACCACCAGGTCTGCATGAAATATCTCGCCGGTTTCGCAGCGTACGCCCTTGACCTTGCCGCCTTCGACGAGGAGGGCCCTTACCCGCGTCTGGGTCTTCAGCTCAGCGCCGAGCCGGCATGCCGCGCTCATCATGGCGTGGGCGTAGACGACCGGGTCGAGCCAGCCATCATTCGGGTACCAGGCGATGGGCGCATCACCGATCGCCGCGGGATCGATATCCGGCTCGAGTTCGAGCAGTTGCTTGCGGTCGATCCATTCGGCCGCGTAGCTCCAGTCCTGCAGGCGTGAAACTTTGGTGCGCTGACCGTCGCGCTCGGCTTCCGCCTTCCATTCGACGCGACCGCCGCCATGCCACCAGGGTGTTGCGCCAAACTCCTCCTTCAATGCTGCGTGCGCCTTCATGCCGGCGACGTTCAGGTCATGATAGCTGCGCGGCTCCTTGTTGCAGGAGTTGGTCCAGGCGAAGCTGATTCCGGACGTACCGCCGCCAACCCGTGTCGCCTCAAGCACGGTAGCGCGCGCGCCCGCGAGGGCGAGGCGATAGGCGACGGAGGTTCCGAGGACTCCGGCGCCGACCACGATGATCTCAGGCATAGTATTCTCCGGCATGGTGTGAACCCGCTCTTGATCCGGTCCCGTTCGCGCGCCGGCTTGTTGCCGGCGGGCGTCCTGGACTGCCGCGAGCGGATGCGAGGCAGACCTGGGACTGTGCAGAGCGCCGCGTTCGGCGTCCAGGCAGGCAGCGCAGACCCTCGGGCGTGTCGTGGGAATGGCCGGTCGCTGTCCGGGATGGCCCCAAGGACGGTGCGCGTGCCAAGGACTTTCGCTGCCGTCGATGGCGGCGTCTCGCGCCTCGGAATGGAGCAGATGCGGGCCCCGGGAAGTTGATAACTCAGCAAGGCATTGCGATCATTGGCTTTATTCTAGCGTTCCCGACGGCGGATTGCCAAAATATKAGGCCCTGTCACGGAACTGTCGGAAAAGTTTTGTTTTGGCGTTGACAGGTCGAGATGGTGGGGCCTATAACGCAGCCATCGAGACGGCGCCGCCGCTGGCGGGGCCGCTCTACTGCGCTTCATGAGAGCTTCGGGCCTTGTAGCCGAGAGATCGGTTGGCCT
>NZ_JBFTLD010000046.1:0-33572 GCF_056396265.1 Allobosea sp. 05T422_2
AGCTCCGGCTGACGATTGCCCGCGAGGAAGGCGTGGCGGCCTATATCATCTTCACCGACCGCACGCTGATTGCCATGGCGCGCGAGCGGCCGCTCGGGCTCGATCAGATGCGCGGGATCGAGGGCGTCGGCGAGCGCAAGCTCGCCCAGTATGGCGAGGTCTTCGCCGATGCGATCGCGGGCTTTCGGGGATAGCGGGGCAGTCTCGTCACGATGCGCCGGGGCTGCCCCTGCGCGCACGTACGCGTACGCGCGTGAAAAAGCCACCGTTCCCGCCTATATTCATGATACGAATCAAGACGATCGCGGGCATAGCCTCGCCCGCTGAAGGACCCCGACATGAGTGATGCTGCCCGCGACCTTGAAGACGCTGCCTATGGCGCCGATTCCATCAAGGTTCTCAAAGGCCTGGATGCGGTGCGCAAGCGCCCCGGCATGTATATCGGCGACACCGATGACGGCTCGGGCCTGCACCACATGGTCTACGAGGTGGTCGACAACGCCATTGACGAGGCGCTGGCAGGGCACGCCGATCTCGTCACTGTCACGCTGAACGCCGATGGCTCGGTCACGGTCACCGATAACGGGCGCGGCATCCCGACCGATATCCACAGCGAGGAGGGCATTTCCGCCGCCGAGGTCATCATGACCCAGCTCCATGCCGGCGGAAAGTTCGACCAGAATTCCTACAAGGTTTCGGGTGGCCTGCACGGCGTCGGTGTCTCCGTCGTCAACGCGCTCTCGGTCTCGCTCAAGCTGCGCATCTGGCGTGGCGGTAAAGAGCATTTCATGGAGTTCCATCATGGCGACGCCGTCGCGCCGCTCGCCATTGTCGGCCCGGCCGGCGACAAGCGCGGCACCGAAGTCACCTTCCTGCCCTCGACCCAGACCTTCACGATGGTCGAGTTCGACTACAAGACGCTCGAGCATCGCCTGCGCGAACTCGCCTTCCTGAATTCGGGCGTTCGCATCGTCCTCACCGACGCACGCCATGCCGAGGTCGTCCGGGAGGAGCTGAGATATGAGGGCGGCGTGGAGGCCTTCGTGCGCTATCTCGACCGCGCCAAGACCCCCGTCGTCGACAAGCCGGTGGTGCTCGGCGCCGAAAAGGATGGCATCACCGTCGATGTCGCCCTGTGGTGGAACGACAGCTACCACGAGAACGTGCTCTGCTTCACCAACAACATCCCGCAGCGGGATGGCGGCACGCATTTAGCCGGCTTTCGTGCTGCGCTGACTCGCCAGATCACTGGCTATGCCGAGACCTCCGGCATGATGAAGAAGGAAAAGGTCTCGCTCACCGGTGACGATTGCCGCGAAGGACTGACGGCCATCGTTTCGGTGAAGGTGCCGGACCCGAAATTCTCCTCGCAGACCAAGGACAAGCTGGTTTCCTCCGAGGTGCGTCCCGTCGTCGAGAACATCGTCAATCAGGCGCTTTCGACCTGGCTCGAGGAGCACCCCAATGAAGCCAAGACCATCGTCGGCAAGGTGGCGGAAGCTGCCGCGGCCCGCGAAGCGGCCCGCAAGGCGCGCGATCTGACCCGGCGCAAGGGCGCGCTCGATATCGCCTCGCTGCCCGGCAAGCTCGCGGATTGCCAGGAGCGCGACCCCGCCAAATCAGAACTCTTCATCGTCGAGGGTGACTCGGCCGGTGGCTCCGCCAAGCAGGGCCGTGCCCGTGAATACCAGGCTGTGCTGCCGCTGCGCGGCAAGATCCTCAATGTCGAACGCGCGCGCGTCGACAAGATGCTTTCCTCCGAGCAGGTCGGTACGCTGATCATCGCGCTCGGAGCCGGCATCCGCGAGGAGTTCAACATCGAGAAGCTGCGCTACCACAAGATCATCATCATGACCGACGCGGACGTGGACGGCGCCCATATCCGCACCCTGCTGCTGACCTTCTTCTTCCGGCAGATGCCGGAGGTGATCGAGCGCGGGCATCTCTTCATCGCCCAGCCGCCGCTCTACAAGGCGGCGCGCGGCAAGTCGCAGACCTATCTCAAGGATGAGCGCGCGCTCGAGGAATACCTCGTCGACTCGACCTTGGACGGTGCTGTTTTCCGGACAGGAGACGGCATCGAGCGCGCCGGTCCCGACCTGCGCAGTCTGATCGACGAGGCGCGCGGCGTACGCAACACGCTGTCGCAGCTCCATTCGCGTTATGACCGGCGCATCGTCGAGCAGATGGCGATCGCGGGCGCGCTGCATCCGCTGACCAACGAGAGCGATGCGCAGGCCAGCGAAGCCGCGGCCTATGTCGCGCGGCGGTTGGACGCGATCTCCGATGATCTCGAGCGCGGCTGGGAAGGCCGGGTGGAGGACGGCAGCTTCACCTTCTCGCGCCTCGTGCGCGGCGTGAAGCAGGTCGCGGTACTTGATGCCGGCCTGCTTGCGAGCGCCGAAGCGCGCAAGCTCGCTGCGGCAGCCGTCTCGCTGCAGGAAGCCTATGCCAAGCCGGGCGTGCTCAGCCGCAAGGGCGATGATCACATCGTCAATGGCCCGAGCGATCTCTTCGACGCGGTCAGCGCCATCGGCAAGAAGGGCGTCTCGCTGCAGCGCTACAAAGGCCTCGGCGAAATGAACCCCGAGCAGCTCTGGGAGACGACACTCGATCGCGACGTGCGCTCGCTGCTCAGGGTCAAGAACGACCAGAATGACGAGGCTGACGATCTCTTCGTCAAGCTGATGGGCGACGTCGTCGAACCCCGTCGCGACTTCATCCAGAGCAACGCACTGAACGCGACCGTCGATACGTGACGGCGCGGCCCTGGCGGTCCGTGACCCGGACCGATCGTGCCGCCCTGCTCCACGKACGCGTCCCTCGAGTGGTGTGCCAACACCACCACTCAAGCACGCGGGTGCCGTCGGATGGGGGCGTCCTGGGATGCCCATCAGATCGGCTGATATCAAATCTGCGCGACAGCGAGGTTAGGGAAAGAAAACAGAGGCGTAGCGAGATGCGCGCGGACGGAATCGCGCAGCGGGCTACCGCGGCTACGCGGGCAGTCGCTGAGGCCTGAGGCGAGGGCATCAGGGTTTCTTTTCGTTGGGTGCCTGCGTTGCCGCGGTGATTGCCGCGATCAATCGCTGGCGATTGTCGAGCACGAAGGCCGTGAAGGTGTCCTGACCGACGATCGACCTCAGCATGGTCGGCAACATGCCGTAGAGCTTGAGGGCGAAACCGGTCATTGCAGCGTCGTCGTTGATGAGACCGGAGGCCTTCTGCCCCACGAAGTCCGTGATGAGATGCTGGTTCTGGCTCACCAGCGCGACGATCTCCGCTTCGATTTTATCTTTCACGGCTTCGAGCATGAATCACCTCGGTCGGCACGATCGGGAAACCAAGAGTATCGGCCCGCAAACGGGAATGTGGCTCTCAGGCTCATGCTAGACGCTATCCCGATCAGGCGGGCGTGTCGCCGAAAGGAGGCAATTGGCTTCAGAACGCGTCACCTGAACCGAGATGCCGACGCGGTGGCCGATGATGTCCGCGGATGTTGCCCTTTCAGCGTCGACTGGTTCGCGTCAGGCGGGTCTGCAATCTGCGCTGCAGGCCCTCGACCGCTGCGATGATTGACCCACCGTGTCTCGCTGTCACCGCGAGCGAGATCAAGGCCGCTGGAATGGCCACGATAATCGCGCCGAAGAGGTCGGATGGGTAGTGGACGCCGACGTAGACGCGCGACCAGCCTACGAGCGCACCAATCGCGGCAGCAAGGCAGGCCACCCCGTATTGCCGCACCAAGGAAAGCACAGCCACAACCACCGCGAAGGCGAGGGCGTGATTGCTCGGGAAGGAGGCGCTGGAGCGGTGATCGACCAAGCTGTGCCCGAGGCTGACCATGAAAGGACGAGGCCGAAAGGCGATGAGCCCGATCACAAAACTCATGGTCATTGCGATGACCAGAGCGAGAGTGAGGGCAAAGGCGAGAAGGCGCCGCCTTCGAGAGCCGCGGATCCACAGGACGACGATGTAGCAGGGAATCAGGAGAATCACGAAGCGAGTGACCGCTATCGCGAAAAGAGCGACATAAGAGCTTGGGCTCGGCCCGGCATTGAGAGCAAGGAACAGTTCGGTATCTAGTGCGAGCATCGGCGAGAGAATCGGTCACGATCTTGGGGGACGGCTGTCGCACACGATGCGGTGGCGGGCGAATGAAATTTACCGGCCTTTCCTCGACCGTATGGAGGCCGTGCGCCTGCGGCTCCTTGGAGGGTGGGAGCCTGTCTCGGCCCGATTTTCATCGCAGCCTTCGTTCTCGACGCTTCCGGGATCGTCTTCGTCCTGATGCCGAGCCTGTTGCCGCTCTGCTGGAGATCGAGCCCGTATCAGAGGGATGACACCGGTCGGGACCGCCGGCTTTCTGCTTTGCAACGGCGACATCAAGGCCTCCGCATCGATCGAAAGCATGGCGCGATGAGCGCGCGGCGAGCACGGCTGGACCGCTCGTAACGGATGTCCGATTCCGGGCCGTGACGGCTCGGCAAGTGGCGCTTGAAACGCGGAGATATTTAGCCGTCTGCACATGCTTGCGTTCAGCAGAAATTATTACGATCTAACAATAATTTCTGCTGGCGGAGACCTCGTTCGGTTCCATTTTTGGGAGCCCTGTGCAAATTTGCACAGGAGCGCGCCAAAGGGTTCCCTATGAACAAGCCGATTCGTCCGCCGATCAACGCCCAGCAAGTCGCCGATCGCGCCGGCGTGTCGCGTTCGGCGGTGTCGCGCACCTTCACCGAGGGCGCCAGCGTGTCGGAGTCGACGCGCGCCAAGGTGCTCCGGGCAGCCGCAGACCTCGGCTATCACGTCAACCATCTGGCTCGCGGCCTGACCAKCCAGCAATCCGGCATCGTCTGCCTTTTGATCGGCGAAATCGCCACGCCTTACCAGTCGGCCTTGCTCGATGTGGTGACGCGGCGGCTGCAAGCCATGGGCAAGGTCGTGATGGTCTTGAACACGGCGGGGCAGGCGGAAGCGACAGAGGCCGCGTTACGCCAGACGCTCAATTACCGCGCGGACGCCACMGTGGTCGTGTCGGGCAGTCCTTCATCCTCGCTCGTGGAGACCTGCGTCGCCAACGGCCAGCGCGTCATCCTGATCAATCGCGACGATCTGCTCGAAGGAACCCAGCAGATCCTCGTCGACAGTTCCGGCGCCGCTGCCGAGGCGCTGATGATGCTGCGGCGCGCTGGCTGCGAGCGCATCGCTGTCGTCAGTTCGACCGCCGGCACGCCCAGCATCGTGGCGCGCGAAGTCAGTCTTTCGGTTGCTGCCGCCAAGGCCGGGGTCGACGTGCAGCTGTGCCGTTTCGGCCCGACGGGTTACGCCACGGGCGCTGAGACGGCGCGTCAGCTTTTCGCMTCGGCGGCGCGGCCGGATGGCGTCTTCTGCGTCACCGACCTGCTGGCATTGGGCTTCATGGATGCGGCGCGGAAGGAATTTGGCCGGCGCGTCCCCGAGGATCTCTGTGTCATCGGCTTCGACGATATACCGCAGGCCGGCTGGGCTGCCTACGAGCTAACGACCTTCCGCCAGCCGCTCGACACCATGGCCGACCATATCGCAACAATCCTGGAGGGCGGCTGCCTGGTCGAAGGCCCCATCAACCTGCCGGCTCAGACGGTCTGGCGGCGCAGTGTCCGTCCCTGAGACGGCGTGACGACGAGCGCCTTGAGATCCAGCGCGACATCAAGGGTCGGCATGCGGTCGAGATAGCGCCCGAGCAGGCTGATGAAGGCRATGAGCCGCCCGGCCAGCCCCGCGGCTTCGGCATGATGCAGTTCGCCGATCCAGCGGCGATAGACGGCAAGGCGCGCTTCAGGCACCAGATCGAGCGCGAGGTCTGCTGCCTTGCGCAAGCGGTACCAGTCCTCGGCGAGGGCGGTCAGGGCTATGTCACCCGTGCTGGCAGCCGGCGTTGCCTGTGGCCAGAGCAGTCTCTCCAGATCGGCGAAGCGCTGGGTGTGTGCGAACTCCGCCATATCTCGCGGCCATTCGCGTGCCATGTAACGGGCGCCGACGAGGGCGCACAGATGACGGTCGAGAAAGCCAAGATGGCCGCCGGCGCTGACAGCCTTCGGTGACGGATCGCCGGCGGCGCCCGCCTCGCGGCTATAGTCATCGAACGCGGCATCGTGACCGGGCACGTCGTCGAGACGGATGGTGCGTAATCGCACGTGGTCCGTGGTGACATCGAGCAGCTTCATCGCCGGAGCGAAGCCGACCGGCGATGGCACGGCGATGTTGAAGAAGCCCCCATTTTCGTCCCGGAACACGGCGGTATCGTTCACGTGCAGATGGCCGGAGAGGTGAAGACGCACGCCGGTCTCGGTGAAGCACCGCGCCACCTCCATGGTCGGCGCGCGCCGGGCGAGGCCGGAACTTGGGAAAAGTGCGCACTCCAATGCCGAGGCGCCGGCGAGTGCGTCCAGCACCGGATAATGCGAGAATGCGACGAGAGCCTTGCCGCCGCGCCGCGCTCGCTCGGCGACGTCGCGCATCCAGGGGAGCAGATGCGGGCGCGTGCGCAACACTGCAGACCACCCGCCATCCGAGGGATCGAGCATCTGCGCGGGATCATCGAGATCAGTTGCCCCATCGCGCGGCGCGACGATGTTGGCGTCGATCGAGAGCAGCCACAACCCCGCAACGGGCTCGATCAGATATGATGCGTCGATCATATCAAAGCTCGTGGCTCCGTCAGGGCTGGCGGCACGGACCGTTCGCGAGCTCCAACGGGCATCGCTGCCAAACGGCGTTTCAAAATGCTGGTCGTCGGTGCGAGGTTGGAAGCCGAGATCGGCCATGAGCGTCAGCGCCTCGGGCGCGCCGAGCATGGCAGTCTCCGGCGACGCGATCGCGGCGCCACCCGGTGCGGCGTGGCTCCCGACGATGACCCGGCTGCCGTCGCGCCCGACGAACTCCTTGCGCTGCGGCCGGCCCTTCAGCGCCCAGAAATCGTGATTGCCGGGTGTCATGAATACGCGCAGGCCATGGCGACGCTCGTACTCGGCGATGAGCGCGACGGCGACTTCGATATTGTGCCGCTGACCATCGTCGGTGAGATCGCCGGGAACGATGACGAGCCTCGCGCCTTCCGCAACAGCGCAATCGAGCGCGGCGCGGAAGGCAGGAAGGCTCTCGTTGAATACGCGGGTGGACGCAGCTGTATCGGCCCAGCTGCGCACTGCGCCCGTAAGCCCCGCCCCCGCTGGTCGCCAGGCGACGTCATGCACATGCGGGTCGGCGATGACGGCGATGCGGTATGTTGGGTTCAATCAGCCAACTCCGGCAGAGGGCCGTGCTCTTCCGGATGCGCGGCGATGTCGTCCTCGATCATGCGCGCCCAGCGAGCAGTCCGTGCGGCGGCGGCGATCAGCATGGGCTTGGGCGTCTCATGCCACTCGTCGGGACGGAGTTCGCGCTTGCCGCGAACGTAATTGATGGCGTCCTCCAGGGTGGGAAACTCCGCTGGGAGACGCAGATGCAGAAACAGGGCCACCAGGATGACGGAACGCGACCGCCCGGCCCGGCAGCTGACCAGCACATTGCCGCGCTCGCGCACGGAATAGGACGGCTTCTCCGGCAGAATCTGGTCGAGTGCGCCCTTCAGCTGAAAATAGCCGGCCAGCATCATGGTTTGCGGGTTGCCCGGTCCGTCAACGATACCAAGCTTGTAGTAGCGGATCGGGGCATGCCCGAAATCGACGTCGTTCAGCGCGTCCGGCGCCGGCTCGGCCACGTAGTTGAAGTCGAGATTGACGGCGCAGTTGAGCACCGTGGTGATTCCGTGCCGCTTCAGCAGCGGGATATCGGATGCGCCTTCACGCCCGCCGACATAGAGATCGATGCCATAGCCGGGCAGGTTCTCGTAGACGCGCGAGATGTGCGGCCGGTCATAGCGGGGCGTGGGCATTTCAGGGGCAGCAACGTCTCTTGTCGGAGCCATAAGGGTACTCGCCAATTCCGGATCGAATGAGTTTGCACAGCTGTTCACTATCGCTCGCTCGCAGCCGCTCGTGCAGATGCAATGACGCAGTCCACTCCTGCGGTGACCGCGCCGCCGCAACGGCACGGCCATCTAGGCGACGCGTCGCCTTCGCCCTTCGGAGATCTCGCGCGCGACGCGATCGAGCGTCGGATAATTCGCCCCTGCGCCTACAGCGACATAGCCCGGGTGGAGGAACGCCGGCGCGGTCGGCCCCACCTTGCCGAGGTCGTGCGGGGTGTAGCGGCCGCCCGCCTTCTCTAGGATCAGGATGGCGGCGGTGACGTCCCAGGCGTTGACGCCGAAACCGGCGGCGGCGTCGACCCAGCCGGCCGCGACATGGGCGATGCTGAGTGCGGCGCTACCCGGTCGTCGCAGGGTCGCGAAGGTGCGTGTCAGTTCGCCGAAACGGCCGAGCGCGACCGCTTCGCCGTCGTTGCGGAAGTCGCGCGGCACCGGATAGCCGGTGATCAGTACGGCGTTGGCCTCGTCGGGGGCGGCACGGCTGGCGAGCGGTTGCCCGTTGAGCCAGGCCCCGTTCCGATCGGCGAGGAACAGGTTGCCACCGATCGGATCGAGGATGGCCCCGGCGACGGTCTCGCCGTCGACCACCGCTGCCACCGACGTGCACCAGAACGCCATCCCGCTGGCGAAATTGGCCGTACCGTCGATCGGATCGACATACCAGTGCACCGCGCCGCTCCCGACCGAGCCGCCTTCCTCGCCGACAAAGGTCGAGTCGGGAACCTCCCGGAACACGAGATCGCGGATCACCGCCTCGGCGCGGCGGTCATGCTCGGTGACGGGGTCGTGCCGGTCGCGCTTGAAATCGACCACCATGCCGGCGCGAAACGCGGCCGTGAGCGGCTCCTGAACGGCGAGAACGGCTTTGCGGGCAATATCGGCGATCGTCGTATGCAGCATTGTCTGGACTTCCGGCTCAAGGGGCGCGGTGTGTTAGCGCTTGTAGTGGATCTGCCAAAAATCCTGCCAATCCTGCCGCTTGTCCCAGTCGTCGAGGCCTGTCTTGGCGTCGTAGGGAAACAGGCGGTCCAGCACGACGGCAACACCCGATGGCTCGTCCTTGGGGACCGGGATCGCCTTGCTGGTCGGCAGCTTGCCATCTTGCATCTGCGGCATCAGCCCCTCTTCCGTCAGAATGTAGCGGACGAAGAGTTTGGCGGCGTTTGGGCTTTTGGTGCCTTTGGCGATGAGCGCAAGCTTGGTGTAGCTCCAGCCGACCCAAGGCTGAAGCGTCTTGCAAAGGCCAAGCTTGTAGCCCTTGTCGGCGTTGTCGCGGAACTTGGCGGAGCTCAGCAGCCCCATGAACGGCGCCTTCTGCCCGGGCGCCCCGACTGCGTCGGAAATGCGGTCGTCATTCTCGGACACGAGCGGCGCATTCTTCGCCAAAGCCGCGAGCCATTCGGCGGCAGCGGTCTTTTGCTGCGGGACCAGCGGCTTGCCGTAGTGCGCCTTGTAGGCGGCAGCGAGCGCCTCGTTGCCGTGCTGGGCCAATTGGTTGAACCAGTCAGTATAGGTTCCCTTGGTCAGCGGATCGATGAAGGCGACGCGACCCTTCCATTCCGGCTCGGTCAGCTGCCAGACATTGGAGATCGGGCAGGTCGCGCCGTGGATTTCGGTGTTGTAGGCCCAGACATTGGCGTTGACGGAAATGGCGAGCGGGTCGCGATAGCCGGCCGGGATTTCGCCGGCGAGGTCGGCAGGCAGGTAGCTTTCCAGCACCTTGGCCGGCAGCATCTGGCCGATGACGGCCGGCGTGTCGGTCAACAGCGCCACGTCTCCCTTGACGTTGCGGCTCTGGCTCTCACGCAGCAGCATTTCGAGCTGGCTGTTGGCCGACACCTTCTGCCCCGTGGCACTGAGGCCGTACTTGGCCGAGAACGCCTTGGCCATGTCGACGATCTTGCCGGTGCTGTCGTAGATGGTGATCGGCGGCTCTTTCCTGGCCGCGGCGATCAGGCTGTTGAGGTCGAGCGGCTCGGCGGCGATGGTCGGAGTGGCGGCGGCTGCCAACGCAACGGCCAGCAGCGGTGCTCTCCAGTAGGCGCTCATGGTCGTTCCTCCCTTGTGCGGCTTGCGAGCTGTTGCACCCGCGCCGCTTGCTTGTTGGGTTCGCGTGCAGGGCGCCGTCAGCGCCTGAGGTTGACGCGCCACAGGTCCTGCCAATCCTGGCGGCGCTCCAGGTCGCTCACGGACGACGCGAGATCCCACGCCATCATCCGGTCGAGGGAACGGCCGATGCCCGAGGGCTCATCAGCGGGCAAGGCGATCTTGGGGTGCGTCGGCACCTTCCCGTCGACGAGTTGCGGCGCGAGTCCCGGTTCGGTCAGCAGGTAGTTGATGAACAGCTTCGCCGTGTTGGGGCTCTTCGTGCCGGCCGCAACGACAGCCATGCTGGGATAGAGCATGCCGGCGAAGGGTTGCATGTCGCGGCAGATCGTCAGGCTGAACTTCTTGTCGATATTGTCGCGGAACTTGGCGACCGGCACCATGCCAAAAAACGGCTGCTTTTGTCCGGGCGCGCCGACGGCGGCGGCGACGGCGGTCGAATCGGCGATGAGTGGCCCGTTGGCGGCCAGCGCCTTCACCCAGGCGGCGGTCGCCGAGCCCTGCCGCTTGTCGAACGGCTTGCCGAAATGCGTCGCATATGCGGCCGCCATCGCGGCGTCGTGGTGCGTCTCCAACTGGTTGAACCAGTCGGCATAGGCCGGCCTCTCCAGGGGGTCCATCAGGGTCACCAGACGCGACCATGCCGGTTCGGTCAGTTCCCAGACGTTCTTGACCGGGCAGGATTGCGATGCCGCGCCGTTATAGCTCCAGACATGCGGATCGGTGACGAAGACCAGCGGATCCCGCGCATTTTTCGGCAACAGGTTCGCCGCGTCGTCGGGCACGTAGGAGGTGACGACCTTCTTTGGCAGCAACTCGGCCGCGACCGACGCCGTGTCGGCCGCAAGCGAGATGGAGGCGAGCGCGGCACCGGCGCGATGCTCCCGAATGAGCAGTTCCACCTGGCCTGCCTCGCTGACCTTCTTGCCGGTGACTCCAAGCCCATAGATCTTGTTGAAGGCGTTGGCCGTATCGACGATCTTGCCGGTAACGGCGTAGACCGTCATCGGCGGCTCGGCCTTCGCACGCTCCGCGAGCAGCTTCAGATCCTCGGCCATGGCGGCCATTGCAGCGACCGACGCGGCGACCGCCAGGCCGGTGCGGAGTGCAGCCCTCGTCATGACAAGCATGGATCCCTCCCGTTTTCTGTCGTTGGGGGCGTTCATTGGACAGCTGTTTGCGCGAGGACGTCGTCGGCACGTTGGAGACGCTGGCCGTCGCGCGAAAACACATGCAGCGCTGCCGGTCGGACGTGGAACCAAATCGTGTCGCCGACCTTGTGGCGCGGCGCCTCGTTGGCGGTCGCGAATGTCTTCTTGCCGCCCGAAGTCAGCTCGACGATCCAACTGCCACCGGTCGGAAKGATGCCGGTCACGACCGCCTCGTCGGCGAAGTTGCCGAGAGGCACCGCGTCGGCCGAGTCGGCAATCTGAATGGTTTCGGGCCGGAGCCCGAGCGAGCCGATATCGGCATCGGGGCCCAGTCGGGCCGTGAGAAAGGTCACCGCGTGCCGCCCGACGACGTCGTGCGAGGCAGCGCCGATCTCGAAAATGTTGATCGGCGGGCTGCCGACGAACTCGGCAACGAAACGGTTGGCTGGCCGGTCATAGATGTCGTTCGGCGTCCCCATCTGTTGCAGCGAGCCCTCGTTCATCACCGCAATTGTGGTTGCGAGCGTCATCGCCTCCCATTGATCGTGCGTGACGAAGACGATGGTGGTGCCGAACTCAGCATGGATGCGCTTCAATTCGGCGCGCATTTCCAGCCTCAGTCGGGCGTCGAGATTCGACAGCGGCTCGTCGAGCAGCAATACGCCCGGATTGACCACAAGCATGCGGGCAAGCGCCACACGCTGCTGCTGGCCGCCGGAGAGCTGCGACGGATACCGTCCCCGGTATTTTTCGATGTCGAGCGCCTTCATGACGCGGGTGACGAGAGCCTCGCGTTCGGCCTTCGGCACCTTGCGCAGGCGCAGGCCAAAATCGGTATTGCGCTCGATGGTCAAGTGCGGCCAGAGCGCGTAGCTCTGGAATACGAGGCCGAGCTCGCGCTTTTCCGGCCCGACGAACAGGCCCTTGGAAATGCTGTCGACGACGCGCTCGCCGATGCGGATCTCGCCGCCGGAGAGGTTCTCCAACCCCGCGATCATCCGCAAGGTCGTCGTCTTGCCGCAGCCGGATGGGCCGAGCAGGCACATGAACTCGCCATTGGCGATCTCGAGGTCGAGATTCGACACTGCGTTGGGCGAACCGGCGCCGTAGCTCTTATTGGCGTTTTCCAGGATGATCGCGGGCATCAGCTGCCTAGTCCTTCCGCCAGGTTCGTCTTGGTGAGCTTCTGCGCCGCCAGAGTGCCGAAATAGGCGATGGCCGCGATGATCAGGACGACCGCGTTGGCCGCCTGCGTGTAGTGATAGTCGACGAGGCGCATCGAGAAGGTGGTCAGCACGTCGGTGCTGGGCACGGCGAGCATGACGAACAGGCTGAGCCCCTTGATGCCGGAGATGAAGGGCAGGAGGATGCCGGTCATCAGCGAACCCTTCTGGATCGGTACGACGACAAGGCGCATGCGCGCKAGCCAGCCTGCGCCGACGACCTGGGCCGCCTCCTCCGGATCTCTGCCGAGTTGCATCATGGCGGAGATGCCGGCGCGCGAGGCATAGGGCATCTGGTCGGCGATGAGTGCCAGGATCAGGATGAGCGAGGTGCCATAGAGCGCCGGAATCGGCCCGCGCGGCACCGCAAACAACGAGAGATAGGCGGCTGCGAAGGCGATGCCCGGCACGAGATAGGGCATGAACGTCACCTGGCGCAGGACGGCGGCGAGTGGCCGGACCGGCGTGCGCACCACGACATACCCGGTGATGATGCCGAGCAGGCCCGAGCAGGTCGAGGCCAGGCCGACGATCCATAATGTATTGAACGCCGCCTGCCACAGGTCCGGGCTGAGCAGGATGCCGGTGCGCATGGCGACCGTTGGCAGATTCCAGCCGATCCAATAGTCGAGGGTGAAGTTCGACCATGAAAAATCCGCCGGTACACGCATGACCGTCGACAGGAACAGGGTCAGCAGTGGCACGCCGACGCTGGCGGCGTAGACGCCCGCGGCGAAGCCGGTGGCCGGCCAGCGCCAGATGCCGAGCCGCGCCGGCCGGTTCATGGCGCCCTTGCCGCCGACTGTGACGAAGCGTTGCGCCTCGCGCACCAGATAGGCGTCGATCAGGATCGTGATGATGCCGATCAGCATGATGGCGCCGGCAATCACCCCGGCCACGCCGGTCTGGCGCGAACCGATCGAGCGGTACAGCGAGGTCGCGAGAACGTCGTACTTCACCGGCAGTCCGAGCACATAGGCGACGCCGAACTCGCCGAGGCACTTGGCGAAGATCAGCACCACCGCCGACATCAGCGCCGGGCGCATCAGGGGCAGGATGATCTTCAGCGCGATAGCCCCGCGTCCGGCACCGAGGACGCGAGCCGAATCCTCGAGTTGACTGTCGAAGCGGCGCAGCGCCGACCCGAAGAGGAGAATGACGAACGGCGTGTAGTGCAGCGCCAGGATKAGCGTGATCGGCACCTGGCCGTAGGCGAGCCAGTCCGGCGGGGTGAAGCCGAGGCTCTCCATCCAGCCGGCCTGGCCGCCGACCGTGCGGTTCTTGAACAGCGTCGTCCAGGCGAGCGCAAAGGTCCAGGCCGGCAGCATATAGGGCACGATGAGGGCCGTCGCGAACCACTGCCGCGCGAACATGTCCGTGCGGCAGATCAGCCAGGCGATGGCCGTGCCGACGACGACGGCGATACCAATGGCGCCGGCGGCCACCATCAAGGTGTTGCGCAGCGGTTGCCAGAACAGGTTCGCCGCCACCGGCGATGTGAAGGCGCGGGTGAGGTAATAGGTTGTGAGGCTGCCGACCTCCGCGGCGGTCCGGCGCTCRTCGCCGAACTGCACGGTCACCGCATCGCGCAGAATGGAGACCACCGGCACGACGATGAGATAGGCAAACAGAAGCGCGGCGAAGAGGCCGATGATGGTCGTCGGCTCGCGCAGCGCAACGCGGAGCCGGTAGCGCAGCCGACATGTCCAGGCCGGCGACGGGATAGCATTCGTCCGGGCCCCTTCCCGGCCACTCTCGCGGCGTGGCGCGACGGCATTACCGGTGGTCATCGAGGCGCCCTATTCCGCGCAAGGGCGGGCGCCCGCTGAAGCGGGACACGTCTTGGCCATCGTACCCTCCCTCTCCCCGCACAGCCTTGCAAAGAACGCTCTGCTGTGGGGCAGCTCTTATTTAGCTCTGATCGTGGGGCTGCACGCAGCTTGACCCGATCCGTTGCGTATCAAGCTCAACGCAAACGGCAGGCCTGTCAATCGCAATTTTGCACATGCGTGCAAGCGCGAACCTGGGCAGGTTGTGGTGAACCTCGACCGCGGTTTGCGACGMGATCCTCGCGTTTGAGCACGTTGGGCGGGCGCCGTTGGCCAAAGCCGCTACGGCCCGGCGGATGCGATCATCCGCCTCGGCGGAACCGTCATGGGAGCACTCTCATCATGGGAGCTCTTGGCGGTCCGACCTCCTCAACCGGGCGGGCCGGACGTCAGATCCAGGCAGCCCGGCGGGGCCGTCACTCCGCATCCAGGCCGGCGTCGCATTCGTCGATCAGCCAGGAGCGAAAGCTCGAGACCTCAGCACGCATTCGGGAGAGCCTCGGCGTGAGAAGATAGAAGGCCCGCTCCGACGCGACACGCAGGGCCGTGCCGAATGGTGCCGCCAKGCGTTGCCCGGCGAGATCCTCCGCAACGAGAGCAGATGGCGCAAGCGCCACGCCCTGGCCGTCAAGCGCGGCAGCAAGGGCCAGCGCGGTCTGGTTGAATCGGCGTCCKACCGTTGGTGGGGTCGATGCGTTCGCCAGTTCCAGCCAGAGCGGCCATGCGTCGTGGGCGTCGTGAAGGAGCGTCGCTCCTGCAAGGTCGTCCAGGCTCGAGAGTGTCTTGGCGATGGATGGGCTGCAGACTGGAAAGAGATCGTCCGCAAGCAGGCGCCGGGCATCGAGCGAGCGCTCGAAGGGCGGAGCTGACAGACGCACTGCGAGATCCGGCAGGCCATGTCCTCCGAGGCGTTCGGTCGATTCCGACGCCAGGACGCGTACCTCGACATCCGGCGCAATCACCGAGAATTTCCCGAGCCGCGGAATGAGCCATCTTGCCGCGAAGGAGGGAGTGACAGTGACCGTCACGCCGCGTCGTTCGCGTTCCTGCGTGGGTTCGATTGCGACCATGGCGCCCGCGATAAGTGCGAAGGCCCGTCTGATCTGCGGATGAAAGGCCCGCCCGGCCGCGGTGAGCGCGAGGCCGCGCGGCTCCCGCTCGAACAGGGCGACCCCGAGGCTGGCCTCCAGGGCGCGAACTTGTTGGGCGACAGCGCCATGCGTCACATTCAGCTCTTCCGCCGCAAGGCGAAGATTGAGATGGCGCGCGGCCGCATCGAATGCGCGCAAGGTCGCGAGAGGGGGCATTCGTGACATGATGAGGGTGTAGCAACGCTACAGGGACACCGCACGGAAAATCCATGGTTCGGGGCGTCCTCGTCGCCTACGACCAGCTGCAGCAGGCAACCAGGGGAAAGTCCATGACTCAGAAAGTCGCGATCATTACGGCCGGTGGCAGCGGGATGGGGGCTGCCGCCGCGCGCCGTCTCGCCAAGGACGGTTTCGCGGTTGCCATCCTGTCCTCATCCGGCAAGGGCGAAGCCCTGGCCCATGAGCTCGGCGGCATCGGAGTGACCGGTTCGAACCAGTCCAATGACGATATCAAGCGCCTCGTCGATGCGACCGTCTCCCGCTGGGGGCGCATCGACGTTCTCGTCAACAGTGCAGGCCATGGCCCGCGCGCGCCGATCCTGGAGATCCCGGACGAGGACTGGCATCGCGGCATGGAGGTCTATTTCTTGAGCGTCGTACGGCCGGCCCGGCTGGTGACGCCGGTCATGCAGGCTCAACGCTCGGGATCGATCATCAACATCTCGACGGCATGGGCCTTCGAGCCCGACGCTATGTTCCCGACATCGGCCGTGTTCAGGGCAGGGCTCGCCTCCTTCTCCAAGATCTTTGCCGACAAGTACGCAGCGGACAATATCCGCATCAACAACGTGCTCCCCGGCTGGATCGACAGCCTGCCGGCCACCGATGAGCGACGCCAGCGCGTGCCGCTGCAGCGCTATGGCAGGAGCGACGAAATCGCGGGCACGATCGCCTTCCTTGCCTCCGACGATGCCGGCTACATTACCGGACAGAATATTCGCGTCGACGGCGGCATCACGCGCGGGATCTGAGCAACAGCGCGCKCTGGGCTCTTGAACATTTGGGGGGCTTGCGGAAAACGCTCGCGGCCCCCTCAGGCGCGCCCGGAAATGCCCTTTCCCCCCAGAAGGCTCCTTCCGACAGAGGGCTCTTGCCCGGTTGCCCTCGGGGGGAGTGGCTCCCGGGTCAGGGCGGAGGTGCAGGCCGGTGACGTGCTGTCTGGATGCTGCCGACCGCTCAGGGGCGGCCGCCTCCTGATGGGCTGAACACCGACCAGCCCGTCGCTTCGGCAATGCGCTCCAGCGCGAGGGTGCCGAGGCGGGAATTGCCGCATTCGTTCAGTCCGGGCGACCAGACGGCGATTGCGGCCTTGCCCGGCGCGATCGCCAGGATGCCGCCGCCGACCCCGGATTTTCCGGGCAGGCCGACGCGGAAGGCGAAGTCGCCGGAAGCATCGTAATGACCGCAGSTCAGCATCAGGGCATTGATGCGGCGGGCTCTTTGCGCCGAGATTACCCGCGCTCCGCCGGGCGAATGCAGGCCGCCGAGCATCAGGTAGCGCCCGGCCATGGCGAGCTGCCGGCAGCTCATGGCGATGGCGCATTGGTGGAAATAGACGCCAAGCGTCAGTGGCGCCGCATGCGTCAGATTGCCGAAGGCCTTCATGTAATTGGCCAGCGCAATGTTGCGGAAACCGGTCTCCTGTTCGGCGCGGGCCACGGTCTCGTCGATGACGATCGTCTCGTCCTCGGCGAGATAGCGGATGAAGCGCAGCAGTTCGCCGATCGCGATGCGCGGTTCATGTCCGGCGAGATTGACGTCGCTGACGACGAGTGCGCCGGCATTGATGAAGGGATTGCGCGGAATGCCCTGTTCGCGCTCGAGCTGGACGATCGAATTGAAGGGGGTTCCGGAAGGCTCGCGTCCGACGCGGCGCCAGAGCGTGTCGCCGACCTTGCCGAGCGCCTGGGTCAACGCGAAGACCTTGGAGACGCTCTGGATCGAGAAGGGCTCTTCGGCATCCCCGGCAGCATGCGTTGCGCCATCGGAGGTGACGATGCAGAGGCCGAACTGTCCGGGATCGACATGGGCGAGCGGCGGAATATAGCTCGCGACCTCGCCCCGTTCGGGATGGGCGGCCATCTCCTCGGCCACCTCGTGGACGATTCGTCCGATATCTGCCACGGCCGCTCTCCGCTTTCTCGGACGGCAGGAAGCCCGAGGGCTGCAGGGGGGTCAAGACTGCGGCGCGCCAGACCGACCTTGCAAGGGGCCGTCGTTGCGGTGCTGCGGGCGACGATGCTTCGCTGCCGGATGACGCCGTGGGCGTGCGGCATTGCCTGGCCAGGATCGCTTTGGCGACATGCCGTGGGGGAGGAGCGCTGCGAGCTGCAGCAAGCCGCGAATCTTGGGCTCAGTGCAACTGGCGGGCCGAGCTGACCAGCAGCGGCGCGCCGGAGAAGGGCCGGTCGAGTTCGCTTTGCGACGCGATCATGCAGCGCGACTTGCCGCGCGACTTGGCCTGATAGAGTGCGCTGTCTGCCGCAGCGAGCAGGGTCATCATGTCCGTGCCGTGGTCTGGAGCAAGCGCAATCCCGACCGAGGCTCCCACGGTGACCTCGTGCTTGTTGTCGAGCTCGTAGGGCCGCGAAATCTCGCGGATCAGCCTTTCGCCGAAGCCGAGAAGTTGCGCGGCTTCGGTTTGCTCGGACAAGACGATGAACTCGTCTCCACCCATCCGGGCGGCGAGATCACCAGTGCGGATCATGCCACGCAACCGCTCGGCGACGAGCTGCAGCAGCCGGTCTCCGGCCATATGGCCATAGCTGTCGTTGACGGCCTTGAAGCCGTCGAGATCGAGATAGATCAGTGCGAGCCGCTTCTGTCCGGCATCGCGGGCGAAATGCGCGTCGAGTGCCTTCGTCAGGCCCGAGCGGTTCGAGAGCCCGGTCAACATGTCATGGCGCGCATGGAACTCGTTCTCGCGCTCGGCGCGCATCGTCGTGACCAGCATCTTGTTGAGCGTGCGGGTCGCCCGGCTCATGCTGAAAAGATAGAAGGGGATCTGCATGAAGACGATCAGCATGATCGGCTCGCCGAGGAAGGGCGCGGCAAAGCAGCAGGCCCCGAGCGTGAGGAAGATCATCACTCCGGCGAGTCGTGGCGCCCCGTAATTGCGAAAGCAGATGCCGCCGACCATTGCGGCGGCCGACAGGCAGGCGAGCGTGGCCACCACCCAATCGCCGCTGCTCAGGCTGATGAAGGTGCCGTAGCCGACACCGCCGGCCCAGGCGACGCCGAGCAGGATGTAGAGATCCGTCGGTGTTTCCTTGCCCTGCCTCGCCCGCTTCTGGGCGACGAGCAGCACGAAGAGCCGCGTCACGCAGCAGAGGACCTCGAAGGCGCACCAGAGCACGAATGGCAGCGTCGGAATCCGCATCGCGATCAGAAACGACACGGCGATGGTGTTGATCACGCCGCCGGCGAAGATCGGCAAGGTGCCATAGAGGCTCCCAATCAAGGCGACCCTGATGTCGGCGGGCACATCGGGGCCAGCATCGGTCAGCCAGCGCGTCAGGCGCCAGCGCGGCAAACTATAGCTTGATGCCTGGCCATTCATACGCGTGCTGCAACTCCCTGGCCGTGAGGTCCTGGAAGAGACCGGGTCGAGACCAGTGCTCTTGTTCGCGGCTCATAGGGCCGAGCTGTTACGATTCCGTGTGGAAGGCATAATGACTTGCGCACTTCCCTAGCGTCGGATCGTCAAGCCGCCGCGACTACAGGCCCTTGCCGGAAAGTTTGAGCAGTCGGGCCACCTGGGCATCCAAGAAACCGCTGCTGCGCGCATCGGTGAGGTTGCCATCGGCATCAAACATCTTGTCGGCGAAACTGACGGCGACCATCTCGGGCACCATCAGCGCGCCGAAGCCGAGTTCGAGTGAGGTTCGCAACTGGGTCAGCCCGCGATAGGCGCCGAGCGAGCCGGTGGAAGCTCCGCCGAGCGCCACGACCTTGCCTGCAAGGCCGCTGGCGGGGGCGCCAGGCTTGGCTGTCGATGCCCAGTCGAGCGCGTTCTTCAAGGCCGGGGCGTAGCCGGCATTGTATTCGGGGCTCGCGATGTAGAGGCCGTCATGCGCGTCGATCAGCGCGCGCAGCTCATGGGCTGCCTGCGGCGCGTTTCCGAAGCCGGTGGCATCGACCAGGGGAAGCGGATAGTCGCCGAGCGAGATCTGCTTCACCTCTGCGTCGGCGGCACGCAGCCTCCTTGCCGCCAGCGTCGCGAGCTTGGTGTTGAGGGAGCCCTCGCGCCAGGAACCGGCGAAAACGAGAATTCTAGGTTCTGGCATGTGACGACCCCATGACCTGGCCGGAAAGCTCCGGCCTGTCCGCGATCAGGAAAGCCTGCACTCTTGCTGGCGGCCTGGAAACCCGGGCTGCGGTATCGACACTATGCGCGGGAGGGCGGGTGGGACCATCGCCCGGGAGCCGTCGCAGTCCTATGCCGCGCGACGATAGACCCAGACGCGGGCCGGCGGGATATTCCGCAAGACCCAGTCGGACACCATGGCCTTGAGGCCCGAACCCTTCCGCGGCACCGGCGAGATCACGGAGTAGGTGAACTGGATAAAGGGCGCATCCTGGATGAGCAGCGTGAAAGCGTCCTTGACGAGGGCCGTGCGCGTGGCCGGCGGGCGCGTGAATAGCGGCAGGCTGGAGACGACCGCTACGGCCTTCTCGCTCAGATGCCCGGCAAGCGTCGTCGATAGCGCATAGGCGTCGCCTTCCACCACGGTGGCGCGCGGAAAACGTTCGCGCAGCAGCTTGCAGAATTCGGGGCTGTACTCGACCAGGATCAGCCTGGACTCGTCGATGCCGCGTTCGATCAGCGCCTCTGTCACAGGGCCGGTTCCGGGGCCGATCTCGATCACCGGACCAGGTACGCTCGGATCGACGAAGGAGGCCATGCGGCGCGCCAGGAACGGGCTTGACGGGGTCACCGAACCCGTGCGCAGCGGGTCGTCGATCCAGGATTTCAGGAAGCGGGCATCGTCGCCGAACTTCGCCTTGGCCTCATTGACCCGGGTCTTCAGCTTCCCGGCCGTGTTGCGGACCTCGCCCTCGACCTTGTAACGCACGGCTGCGACCTTGAGCCTGGCCTCCGCCACGCTATCGGCCAACTCTGCGGCCGTGACGCGCATTTCACCCTCGATGCGAGCGGCAACGCTCGATTTGCCGAGCCGGCCGGCAAGCGCGCCGCGAGAATCCCGGGTGGTGGAAGGACGCGTCATGAAACCTCAGGCCTCGCCCCGTTAGCCGAAGCATCAGAACGAACAGATGCCGCTAGCGAGCAGAATTGACGTTAACCGTCAAGAAGTTCGGGTCAAGAGTGCGGCGTAGCGGTTGAGCTGTTTCAGATCAACGGTCTCGGATGGCGTTCGCGTTCGAAAAGCAGGGCCATGCGCGCGGTCAGCCGCGGGTTGAGCAAGGTGAGCCGTCCCCCGGCAAGCGAGAAGAGGCCGGCACGGCGCAGGCGCGACCAGGTTTTGCTGGTGTGGACAAGTGACAGGCCAAGCGCGTCTGCGAGGTGCTGTTGCGACAAGGGGAACTGGAAACTGTTGTCGCTGACGAGATCGAGCGCCTCGGCCCGGCGATAGAGCGAGATCATCAGTGCAGCAATGCGCTCGCCCGCATTGCGCTGGCCGACCGAGGTCAGATTCTCGTCGATCAGGCTCTCCTCGCGGGAGCCGAGCCACGCGATCTCGTATGACAGCGACGGCATGTGCACGAAGAGATCCCAGATCCGCTTGCGCGAAAAGGTGCAGAGCTCGACATCGGTCAGCGCTTCGATGCCATGTTGGGCCGCGCTCAGGAGTGACGCCTGCAGCCCGACCAGATCGCCCGGCAGCAGGAAGTTCAGAATCTGACGCCGGCCGTCGGGGAGCGATTTGTAGCGAAAGGCCCAGCCGGAGAATAACGTGAAGAGCTCGGCATCTTCCTGGCCGGGATGAATGACCTCCGATCCGGCCGGAACGGAACGATGATCGATCTTCATCCCCTGGATGAAGCGGACTTCCTCATCGCTCTTGTCCTTGAATGCCGCCTTCAGCCGCAAAGGGCAGGCCAGGCAAGGCACTCCGAGCCGGGCTATGCTGGCATGGTCGGGCATGGTCTTCATGACGCCATTATGCGCGGGGGAGCCGGCATAGCTCAATGGCGAATCGCATGCTGCGTGCGGTGCAACATATCCTTTGCAATTGGCGGAACTGGCAGAAGCGTTGCGGCGTTCTAGCGCCGTGGAGCGTGCCGATCTCCAGCCTCCGGTTTATGATTGCGACACCTCGCGATGATGCTCCGGTCAATGACATCTCGGGCGGGAGTTGCAAGGCCATGGCTGAGACACCGCAACCATCCAGGCGGTCGCGCATGCGGCAGTTTTTCCGCATCGCGCTGCGGTTCTGGAGCGGTGAGACCCGGTTGCGCGCCTGGGTCCTGACGATAGCGGTGCTGGTTTTCGTCGCTGCGCAGACGGCGAGCGCCGTCGGCATCAATAGCTGGAACCGGTACTTCTTCGATGCGCTTGAAAAGCGCGATACCGGCGCTGTCTGGTCGGTGATCGCCTGGCTGCCGGCGCTGGTCATCGCATTCAGCCTGTCGCTGTCTGCCCTCGTGATCAGCCGCATGCTGCTCCAGGCGCGATGGCGGGAGGACCTGACCATGCGTCTCGCCGGCTGGTGGATCGCTGATCAGCGCTATTATCGGCTCGGCTTCCTCACCAAGAGGCAGACGGCTCCCGAATACCGGATCGCAGATGACGTCCGGCTCGCGATCGAGCCGCTCGCCGAATTCGCGATCGGGTTGATCAGCGCGGCGGTGACGGCCGCGACCTTCGCCGCCATCCTCTGGCAGGTCGCAGGCTCAGCTCACTTCACGCTCGGTGGCGTGGCGGTCGTGATCCCGAGCTACATGGCGCTGGCCGCGATCGTCTATGCGGCGGTCGCGTCGCTCGCGGCCTATCTTACCGGACGACCGCTGGTCGCTCGCATTGCGGCCAAGAACGAGGCCGAGGCCCAGTTCCGGGCAGAAATGACGCGATTGCGCGAGAATGCCGAGAGCATTGCCCTGATCAAGGGCGATGCCGACGAGCGAGCATCGGTTGGCGAGAACTATGGCCGCGTCCTGGCCGCCTGGCTCCGCGTCATTCGCCAACAAGGCGTGATCGCATTGGTGCTCAACACCAATGGTGCCTTGTTTCCGATCGTGCCGCTGCTGCTGATCGCGCCGAAATATCTCTCGGGCGAGGTTACGCTCGGGGCCGTGATGCAGGTCGTCGCGGCGTTCAGCGCCGTTCAGGCCGCGCTGATCTGGTTCGTCGACAACTTCGTCAGGCTGGCCGAGTGGTTTGCCTCCGTCATTCGGGTCGACGAGCTTGTCGAAGAGCTGGAGGCGCTCGATGTCGGCACGATCATGGTCGGCGAGACCCAGATCTCGCTCGGCGAGAGTGATGACGGCGCGATTCATATCAAGGAGCTCTCGCTGGCGCACAGCAATGGGCGCATCGTCATCGCAGACGCGACGGTTATCATCGAACTCGGCGAGAAAGTTCTGATCGTTGGCGAGAGCGGCTCCGGCAAGAGCACGCTGATCCGGTCGCTGGCCGGCCTCTGGCCCTGGGGTTCAGGCTCGATCCAGGTGCCTCGCGGCAAGAGCATCGCCTTCGTGCCGCAGAAGCCCTACTTGCCCCTCGGCAATTTCAGGACAGTCCTGCTCTATCCCGATTCCGACATCCCCGTCAGCGACGAGACCATCATTGCCGCCCTTCGGCGCTGCGGCCTGGCCTACATGGCCAAGCGCCTGAACGAGGAGGATAATTGGGATCGCGTCCTGTCCGGCGGCGAGCGTCAGCGCGTCGCCTTCGTGCGCTTGCTGATCCAGAAGCCCGATATCATCATCATGGACGAGGCGACTTCGGCCCTCGATGAGGACAGCCAGAATTCGCTCCTTGGACTGTTCGAAGGCGAGCTCGCACACGCGACAGTCATCAGTGTCGGTCACCGCCCCGGCCTCGAGGATTTCCATGACCGCAAGATCACCCTGGAGAAGCGTCTCGCCGGCGCGCATTTGAGCTCGCGCCGGATCGGGAAGTCGCTCTGGCGGCTGTTTCGCAGCCGTCAGCCCGCCAACGAGGACGAGGAGGCCTGAACCGCCGCTCCCGGTTTCGTGATCGCTGCCACCCGCACAACGGGAACCGAACGGGCGGCGTCGCGTTCTCTTCGACGTAAACCGGTCAATGGTGACCGGTCGTGGCGTAGGGAGAGACAGATGTTGAATGACAGCCTTGCCCCCATCAAACGCGCCTTCGCCTTCTTTGGAATCATGGGCGCGGTGGTGGCCACGCTGACCTTCGGCTCGGCTCTCCAGAGCGCGACCGATCAAAGTTCGACCTCCGTCGCGGAGGCCAAGATTCGAAACAACGTCCCGACGGATAGCCAGCTGGCATCGGTGGATCCCGCCCAGAGGGTCGCCGATCGGACCAAGCGCGCCATCGCGAGCTCCCAGGAGGCTCGCGTGGCCGGGCCGATCGCCAGCGTTATTCGCTGAGCCGGAACCTACTGCGGGATAGCGCAATCAGGGGCGCTCGGTCGCGGTGCGACGGGAGCCCCGCGCGCTTGTCACGCGTGAAGCCGCCTTCGGGCGGCTTGTTTTGTCCGTGGCCGCGCTGACTGCCATGAGGCGCATCGCTTGGCCGGGAGGGTTCTGTGCAGCTGCGTATCCGTCACGCGACGACCTATCGCTACGCCCAGCCGGTCGGGTTCGGACCGCATCGCCTGATGCTGAGGCCGCGGGACAGTTTCGACCTGCGCGTCGTGGAAACCGCGCTCAGCATCACTCCGGCGGCGCAGTTGCGCTGGATGCATGATGCCTATGGCAATTCGGTTGCCATCGCGAGCTTCGAGGGGCAGGCCGACAGCCTCGACATCGTCAGCGAACTGGTGGTCGAGCGCTTCGGACCGGCCCTTCCGAGCCCGGTGCTCGCGTCGGACGCGGCCATGACGGGGGTTGTCTACACCCCCTCCGAACGCGCGGCGCTACAGCCCTATCTGGCTCTGGCGAGCGCCGATCCGGATGGCGCCCTCGACCAATGGCTTCTCGCCTTTCGCGCGCGGAGCGGCACCGGCACCGGGCACCTGTTGCGGGATCTCGCTCATGCCATCAATGACGCATTGAGCTACGCCATTCGCTATGACGAGGGCACACAACACCCGCTCGACACACTACAGCTGGGGAGCGGCTCCTGCCGTGACTATGCGTGGCTGTTTATCGAGCTGGCGCGCCGCCTGGGCTTCGCTGCCCGGTTCGTGACCGGTTATATTCACGAGCGTACCCTGGAAGGCGGCGGCCTCGTCTCACCGGMCGGCCTGACGCATGCCTGGGCCGACGTCTTCATCCCCTTCGACGGCTGGGTCGAGTTCGATCCGACCAATGATCTGGTGGCGGACCGCCAATTGCTGCGCATCGCCGTGGCCCGCGTTCCTGAGGACGCATCGCCGGTCTCCGGCAGCTATACCGGGCTCGCCGGAGCCTTCCTTGGCTTGAACGTTGGGGTCAGCATCGAGCCGGTCGAGACGGACGCCTGCTGAGCAGGCTCAGTCCCGATGCACGATGCGCCAGGAGCCCAGTGAGCGCCCGCCCGGTGCGGAGACCTCGGTCGCCGCGATCTGTGTCAGGAGACCGGCGAAGAGCTTGGGGGGCTCGGCATGGTCGATCTCGCGATCCGCCTTGATGCTGATCTCGATGGTCTCCTCATCGATATCGGTAGCGGTGACCGTCACGGTGAGGCCCGGTCCGTGCCGCAAGGCGCGCCCCACCACGTCGACGATCAGGAAGCCGAGCGGAATGATCCGGTCGACAGAAAGGGACGACATGGTCTCGATCTGGCTGATCAGGCCCTGGTCGCGGCGGCGGATGAGGTTCGAGATCATCGTCATGACGTCGTCGAGGAACAGGTCGACGCGGACAGGCTGCATTTCTCCATCGGCGAGCGTGAAGCGATAGGCTGCCGAGAGGACGTGGACGCGGCATTCGGCGTCGGCGAGCGCTAGCCTGGCTTCGCCGCGGGAATCGCGCTTGGTCAGCCCGATATAACTCTGGACGACCTGCAGGCTGTTCTTCACCCGGTGATGCAGCTCGCGCACCAGGAAGCGATTGTCGTCGAGGGCGTTCGAGAGCTTGCGCTGCCGCACCTCCTCCTCCTCGACCATCGCATTGAAGGCCTCCGCCACGCTCCGCATGTCGCTCGGCATATCCGCCGCAATCGGGGCCCGGGCACTCGAGAGTTTCGCACGTGTCCTGGCCGCCGTTTCGATGCCGCGCAGCCAGCGCACGCAATGCCGGTCGATTGCGCGCAGGTAGACGAAGCAGAGCAAGGCGAGGGTGAGGAGCGGGGTCAGCAGCAAAATGAGGAACTGCGTCTGGGCCGCACGTTCGGCTGCGTTGTCGAAACTCGCGATCACATAGAGGTCAGGCTCGGCAACCATGCGGGCGGCATAGGCGCGGTTGGGTCCGGCCCTGCTTGCCGCCTCCCAGCGGGCCTTGACCTCGGGCACCACTTCCTGCGCCGGCAGCCAGGACTCGTCGCCTTCATCGACTCCCCGGCTGGTGACGATTCCGCTGCCCCGATGGATCAGCGCGACCGCAAGGCTTTCATCGCTCTCGCCGAGGTCGAAGACCTTGTTGAGCAGGTCGGAGTCGGCGAGCAGCAGAGCTTCCTGCGCAGGCTGTTCGGGATCGTTACTATGAGCATAGACTGCGAGATAGCGCTGCCGATCGAGGATGAGATCGTCATAACGCACGGTCGCCAGTTCCGTGCCTGCCCAGATGCGGACCGGTGGTTTGGCGCTCAGTCGCTCTGCGGTCGCGGCAAGCTTGGCAGACGTGACATGCGGATCGAGCGAGACCGAGCAGATCTCGCCGTTGCGCATCTTGAGGTGAAGGGCGCTGTAGCCGGTTACCCGCTTCAGAATCTCTTGGGCGGCCGCATCGCAATCCCCGCTGCTCGACGTGCCGACGGCCGCGGCCGCCGTCAGCAACGAGCGCAAGGCGCCGCGATACCAGACGCGAGCGCGCACGGCATAGTCGTCCGCCGTGCGGATCTGGAAAGTCTGAATTGAGGCGATGACCGTTCGATAGGTCGTGATCGCGGCGATCGCCGACAGGCAGGCGATCGGCAACGCGATTGCGACCAGCAGAGCGAGAAGCCTGCCGCGGACGGTCTTGAACCGCGCCAGTCGCATCAGGGTCGGATGGGTTCGGAGCTGGTCCTGTGAACCGCTGCTGCGCTCTGACGATCGGGCCCGAGATCATCGAGACCTTTGATCGACAGCAGCTCCGCAAGCTTGGTGCGCGCCCTGTTGACGCGGCTCTTGATGGTGCCGATCGCGACGCCGCAGATCTCAGCAGCCTCCTCATAGGAAAGGCCCGTTGCGCCGACCATGATCAGCACTTCCCGCTGCTCCTCCGGCAGCTTGGCCAAAGCCTTGCGGAAATCGGCGAGATCGAGATGGCTCTCCTGGTTGCCGTGCACCGCCATGCGCTCGGCATAGGTGCCTTCACTGTCCTGCACCTCGCGGCCGCGCTTGCGGTAGAGCGAGTAGTAGGTGTTGCGCAGGATGGTAAAGAGCCAGGCGCGCAGGCTGGTGCCCGGTTCGAACTTGTCCGAGTTGCCCCAGGCCTTGAGCAGGGTGTCCTGCACCAGATCGTCCGCGAGCTGCATCGAACCCGAAAGCGACGCCGCAAAGGCGCGCAGGTTCGGGATTTCCTTGATCAGGCCGTCCTTGAACTCAGGGGCGCTCATCACTTGCTTCCTCAGCGGATGAACGGCTTTCCTTGGCTTCCAGCTGCGCCAGCAGAACCAGGAATTTGTCGGGGATGGGTGCGTTGATCAGATCGTCGTAATGCGCCTTGAGCGACCGGCCGATCGACTCCTGAACCCTGGGGTCCAGAATGGCTTCGAAATCCGTCTCTTCGCCCCCGTTCGGCTCTGGCATCTCGATCTTCATAGCACTCATCATACCCTCGCGCCGACGCCGCTCCGCTCTTGCTGCAGGGGCGGCCGGATTGCCCTGTTCAACCGTCTTCCACATCCCGGCCGATCATGATCCGCCGGGAGCATCATTGACACGTATGCTGCCAGATAACGGTCTAGTTTCAGAAAAGTTCCGGGCAAATCGTAAAATAAATTGCTTGTCAGAAACACGTTGCGGGTGCTCACTTTCGGCAGGTTGAAGAAGGACCAATCAATGTCGATTGCGAAGGAAATTGCCCCGCATCTGCCCTATCTGCGCCGCTTCGCGCGAGCTCTGAACGGCACGCAGGCGAGTGGCGATGCCTATGTCGTTGAAATGCTGGAAGCGCTCGTCGTCGATCCAAATTCCTTTCCGCGGGACGTCGATGCCCGCACCGGACTGTACAGGACTTTCCTGAAGCTCTGGTCGTCGGTCGGCATCAACAACCAGTCTTCGGGCGGTGTGGAGCGCTCGTCGGCCGAGCGCAATCTCAGTGCGCTGACGCCGCGTCCACGGCAGGCCTTCCTGCTGCGCACCGTCGAGGGCTTTTCGCTCGATGAGGTCGCGGTGATCATGGAGGTCTCGGCGGCGGAGGTGGCAAATCTCGTCCAGGTCGCGGGACAGGAAATCGCCGATCAGGTCGCCACCGACGTGCTGATCATCGAAGACGAGCCCATCATCGCGCTCGATATCGAAACGATGGTCGAAGAGCTGGGACATACGGTGACCGGTGTCGCCCGGACCCATCGCGAGGCGATTGCATCTGTCGCGAAAAAGCGGCCGGGCCTGGTGCTGGCCGACATCCAGCTTGCTGACGGCAGTTCCGGCCTCGAAGCCGTCAATGAGATCCTGAGCGCGATCGACGTCCCGGTGATCTTCATAACGGCCTATCCGGAACGCCTGCTGACCGGAGACCGGCCCGAGCCTGCCTTCCTGATCACCAAGCCATTCCAGCCGGAAGCGGTGAAGGCGGCGATCAGTCAGGCGCTGTTCTTTGACCGGCGCGCCGGTCGCAAGGCCGCCTGATACAGCTCAGTATGACAGCGGGGTCCGTGGCGTCATGGCGCAACGGACCCTTTTTCGTGCGTCTTACCAGCCCAGAAAACAGACGACCAGAAGTGCCGGAAACGGCAAGGCGACGATCATCGGCGCAATCCATTTCATGACATCTCTCCTGGCGCGTGGCCGCCTCACGACCGCCGCCCCTTGGTTATTGCAATCAGGCCGGTGATGGCCGCTCCGGCGAGCGCAGCGAAGAAAACGATCCTTGCGGCCATTGTCGCCAGCCCCGGCACACCGCCAAAAGCCAGCATCGCCGCAACAAGCGCTGCGATCAGGAATGTCACGGCCCACCCGGACATCGAGAAACCTCAGAATTCAACATGCATCGTTGAAGCAACGGTTCTGCCGCCGCAAAAGTTCCGCCTTGGTGGCCCGGGGCGGACGAGTGGTGAAGGGAACAAGTTTTACACACCCCGCGTTGCCTCAGGTGCGTTCCGAAATTTGAAGGAAGCCGAGAACGACAAGGATGATTCTGCTCGATATCTTTCCGGTTACGACGGACGCATCCATTTTATTTGGCAGTTACGTGGAAACCAGCGCGCTGATCACTCTGGCTGTCCTTCTCGTCGTTGCACCGCTTGCGCCTCTCCCTGCTGAAATCGTGACGGGGCCTGATTGAAGGAGGGAATGCTGCGATGACGTCCAGGGGCATGGGGCTGGTAGTGCGGGTGTGCTGCATTGGCGCGGTGGCCGCCATGTTGCCCCTTGGCACGCCTTCCAAGGCCGAGCCGGCCCCACGAACTCAGACGGAGCGCTCTGCGCCCATTGGCGTGCCGCCACCGCGCCCTCGGGATTTGGCTATACCTTCGCCTGCGCTGCCCTCCGTGTCGGCTCCCGCGGAACAGTCGCCCGCGAAGCCGGTCGAACCGCAGTCACCCGTCACCTCTACTCCTACTCCGCCCGGAGACGGCGCCTGCATGCGGGCATTGGCAGCCATCGCGGGCAATCGCATTCGTCAACCCGATGCGAAGCAGTACCGGGCAACGGACCCGGCCTGCCGGGTGCAGGAGCCGGTCGTCGTGGAGGCGCTTGCCTACCGTGCGAGCGACGGGCCGGGGACGGTTGTCTTCGCGCCGCCGGTCACGATCAGCTGTGCCATGGCGACGACGGTTTCGCAGTGGCTTGACGATACCGTCCAGCCCCTCGCCCGAGGGCATTTTGGGCGGGATCTCTCGCGTCTTCAGGTTGGAGGTGGCTATGAGTGCCGTCGGCGCAACCGCTCGACGGCCGGCCCGGTCAGTGAGCATGCGACGGGTCAGGCGCTCGATATCTTCGCTTTTGTCATGGGCGAGGAACGGTCGGGCGGTGTTCGTGTCATGGTCGAGAAGCCGGCAGGATTGGCTCAGGACCGTTTTTTGAAGTCGGTGAGGCAATCGGCGTGCGGGGCTTTCGCGACCAGCCTAGGCCCGGGCTCGGACGCCGCCCATGCCAATCATCTGCATGTCGATATTCAGCCGCGCCGCTCAGCCGCGGCGCGCTTCTGCCAATGACGGTGTGTGCCGTCGCTCAAGCGACGTTGTCGGAGATTTCGTCGAGTTCGACGCGGGTGAGCCGCCAGGGGTCGCTTGGGCGAAACAGGGCCACAGGAACCCGGCCGGTCTCGGCCTGCGCGCGGCGGATCGCGAGAATATCGAGCGCCGTGGTTTGGTCGAATCCCGACGCAATCAAATCCTCAAGTTCCCAAAAGGGAGGGAGCCGATCCGGCTCGCTGCCTGTCGGGATCAGCGTCGCTTGCAGAGGAGGGCTAATACGAGTGAACATCTCACGTTTCCGTCCAGGGGCGGAATTGGAACGCAACGCTCCTGCCTAGGTTCCAGACTGATTGGGAACTGTGGAGCTATTGCGGCATTTTTTGGTAACCATGTTGTCAGGAGATTCGTCATGATCCATCGGCCTGCCAAAATTGTCGCCGCAACCGCGTTCTGCGTTGCCGCTTTGAGCGCTCTTACAACCACGGCTGCGAACGCACAGAGCGGGGCCCCGGCAGGTCGGCTGAGTTGCCATGTCGGCGGCGCACTCAACCTTATCGTGACATCGCAGAAGCCCATGGAGTGCCGCTTTACGCCGCGCCGCGGGCCCGTGCAGCGCTATACCGGCGTTGTGCGCGGTTTCGGGCTCGATGTCGGCTCGTTCAAGCGCAGCAGCATGGGCTGGCGTGTCTTTGGTCCCTATGCGCGAGCCCCTCTGGGGGCGTTGGCGGGCACTTATGTTGGCGCAAGCGCCGGCGCTTCGGCGGGGACGGGAGGATCGGTGAACATGCTCATCGGCGGCGTCGAGAAGGATGTCACGCTGCAGCCTCTCTCACTGCAGACCCTGCGCGGCTTCAATGTCGCCGTCGGCGTTACCGGTCTCGAGCTTACGCTCGCGCCGTCGTCTTCTCCGTCGCGTGGGCGCCGCTGATGTCTCGCAACTTGCTCAAGACGGAGAGGCTTCTGCAAAGGGTTACGCTTCGATAACCTTCTTGCCGCATGTTTAGCTCAATTTGGAGCTTTCCGTCGCGGTGCGTCCCGCGTGCCGGAACAACGCCATGCTTCGCCGCGTTCTTCACCCAGAGGCGAAAGTTCCATGGCAGGTCGAGAAAGGACGCGGGATTGATGAGCCAGATCCGCATCCTGATCGTCGAGGACGACCCGTTCATCGCGATGGATATCGAGTATGCCGTGATGGACAAGCTCGGCGAGGATGCCGAGCTCATCATTGTCGGTTCCGTCGAGGAGGCTCGGCGCGCCATCGGCTCGCCGGTTTCCTGCGCATTGCTGGACATCGACGTTGTCGGCGGCAAGACGTTCGACGTTGCCAAGAGCCTGCTCAGCAAGGGGACGCCGATCGCGTTCGTGTCCGGTGCGACACCGGGCGATGTGCCGGACGCGTTGCGMCAGGTGCGTTTTCTGCGCAAGCCATTCTCGACGCGCGAGATTGCAAGCTTCGTATCTCGGGCGTTGAAGGCGAACTGACGGCACCCGGCGGCTCCGTTCCGGGCAGCTCCCGCGGTCGGTTCAGCTCACGTTGCGCTCAGTCTCTCTTAGGGAATATCAACGTGACCCGGGTTCCAGGGCGCTCTGTGCCCGGGGTGCGGGCGGCGACATCCATGGTTGCCCGCATGCTGCGTAGCAGGCTCGCAATGACCGTCTGACCCAGCCCCTTGGCCTCGGCCTGGGGCGGCATTCCAACGCCGTCATCTTCGATCGTCAGGACGAGTGTCGGGGCTTCGGTGCCGTCACCTCTGCCGAAGCGAATGACGACCCGCCCGGTCATGTTCCCGGGAAAGGCATGTTTGATCGCGTTGGTGACGAGCTCGTTGACGATCACCACGAAGGAGACCGCGTCGCGCCCGGGCAGCCGGATCGAATCCATATCGAGATCTATCGAGATGGGGCGGCCCTCCGCCGCCTTGCCGATCTCGTCCAGCAGGTCCTCCATATAGGGCCGGGCGTCGATCTCGTCGGTCTCGATGTCGAGACGCAGCCGGCGCTGTCCGGCGGCGATCGCCTGGATGCGCGATTGCGCCTGGGCGAGGGCCGCCTTCACCGCTGGCTCGCGCGTCTGCCGGCTCTGAACATTGAGCAGCGCGGAAACCATGGCGAGGTTGTTGCCAACGCGGTGGTTGACGTCACGCAGAAGCGCCTCGATGCGCAATCGCTCCGCTTCGAGCTGCTGCGTGCGCTCACTGACGATCTGTTCGAGTTCCGCATTGGTCATCGCGAGCGCTGCAGAGCGGCGCTGGCGCGTACGGACCTGCAGCCATGCCGCGAATGCGAGCCCTGCCAGCGCCACCACGATTCCGATGCTTGCCCAGAGCCGGCGGCGCTCCTCACGGCTGCTTAAGGCGACCAGCTTGATATTCTCGGCGAGCTGGATCTGCTGGATTGTCCCGCGGAGTTCGTCCATCGCCGCAATGCCGTGCCCGTMGCGGATTTGCGCCAGCGCCTCAGCCTGCCGGCCTTCGCGAGCAAGCGCTATCGCTGCCTCGAGTTCCTCGAATTTGCGGGCCATCTGGGCGCGCACCAAGGCCACCCGCTCGCTCTGCTGCTTGTCGTCGGAGACGAGGCGCTCAAGCGCTTCGAGGTCGGACGGAGCGGCCGCGCGGCCAGAGGTATAGGGGGCAAGGTAAGGTGTCGTACCAGTCAGYATATAGCCGCGCTGCCCGGTTTCAGCATCCCGCATGTGCCCGAGCAGGCGTTCGGCCTGTTCGCGAATCTCGACCGAATGAGCCACCTCGCGCGATGTTTCGATCGCTTGCGAATTGATCCAGGCCGCCAGGATGATCGCAACCCCGACGACGGTGATAGCAGCAATGGTCGTGGTCGCGGAGCGCAGCCGCCGGGCCAGCGTCGGCAATGGCGATAGAAAGATCGGGCCTTGCGGCCTTGCTTGGGCGGACATGGGCACCGTGATAGCCGACCGAAGTCACAATCCCTATGTAAAAAGACAGGATCGTCCATCCTCAGGGCCGCGCTACGCCTATGAGGACGCCGCGACGGGGCTCCGAAGCGAGGTTCTCAGCTCTCTCCCTCGGCGCCATCGTCCCCCTTGAAAAGCTGACGTCCGAGGATCGCGCCCAGGATCACCACGCCGCCGACGAGAACGGTGCTCCACTTCTTGCGGGAGCTCAGCAGCGAGGCCGCGACCGGAGCGGCGGCCAGGGCGGTTGCAGCGAAGGGCGGGGGCGGCCGGCGACGGCTGTTGATGAGAGCCGCGATCGCGAAGACCAGCAGACCGGCAATAACCAGCCCGCCGGCGATGATCAGGCTCGCCTGGACCTTGCCATAATGCAGCTCCAGCACCGCATGCAGGGCGCCGAGCGCGAAGCCGACGGCGCAGATCATCAGCAGGACCGCCAACCCGTACAGGCCGTAGACGACGATATTGCGCTTCACCCTGCCGCGGATTTCCGACGCCAGCAGTGCTCCCAGCCCCCCGATCATGATCTCAGCGTGCCGAAAGGAAGCCGACGAACAGACCGACCGCTGCGGCCACGCCAAGCGCGCGCAACGGGCGTTCCTGAATTTCCGCGACGATCAGGCGCTGCAATTC